>NZ_JBQACR010000014.1:0-27339 GCF_051905455.1 Pelomicrobium sp. G1 | reverse complement strand
GCCCCCCAGACCAGGGCCGCGGCGCCGCCGACGGCGAACAGGGCGCTGGCGCCCAGGCCGGTCGCCAGTCGCAGCGTGGTCAGGTGGTTGGGCGCTATCGGCGTCGCCGCCAGAGGGCGCACGCCCAGGCGCACGAAGCGGTGAATCCAAGTGTTGTGGCTCATTGGGCGCGCTCAAATCCCAAGCCATTTTGCCATGTTACGGCCCAGTGGCGTTAGCCATGGCGGTCAGCGCAGCGATCAGGTTCGAGACTGGGAACGCCGCCTCAGAAAAACCAACTGAGTCCGATCCGCAACGTATGGGTGTTCGTGCCCGTGTTGGGTTCTTCAATCCCGGCGTTGGAAAAATGGAGGTAGCGGTATAGTACCGTAACGGCCATGTCGTCCCGGATGAAGTAACGGACCCCGGCGCCTCCTTGGACGTTGAACTGAAACTTGGAGCTCAAGTCCGGCTTCCCGATGTTGGTGACCGACACGCCGGCGCCCAGGTCGATGAGCGGCGCCCAGCGGCTGCCCGTGGCGAAGTTGTAGCGTAGCAGCGGCGTGAGCCCGACGAAATAGCGGTCGTTCGGGTGGAACTGCAAGCCGGAAAACAGTTCTCCCACCAACTCGAAGTTGCCTCGCCACCACCTGTCCCGGCCCACCAAGTCGCTAAAGATCCAGCCGACACTTCCCGAAACGAGGGCGAGATCGTGGGTGCGCCTGCTGCCGAAGGCATTGCTGCCGGGTCCTGCGCCGACCGCAATTGCCACTTCCATCGCATCCTTGCGCAAGCCGCTCCCGATGCCCATTTTCCAGGCGCTCTGCCGGCTGAACCCGGTCTGCGGATGGATGCCGTTGGGCTGGGCCGGTGGCGTGACGACCGTTTCGGCGGCCGCCCCCAACGCTATGCCGATCCCGAGGAAAAACAGCCCCGTCCCCTGTCGCGGTTTTTTCATCGGCTTATTCTCTTCTTCCTCGAGGAAGATCCAACGATAGGTTAGACGGGGAGGCCCAAGGGTTCTTACGGGTCGGGATGCCGATGCGCGGGGATTTCCGCGCTGCTTTGTTCCCCACGTCGAAAGCCGCTAACCCGCCCGGCCGCCTTACCCATACGGTGGTGCGCCCGGGAGCGAGGGCGACTATACTTCCCGCATGGCGGTCCTGCCTCCCGGGGTGGGCCGCTTTCCCGAGCGCTCGCGATCCCATGTCCATCCCAGCGTCCGACCTCCAATATCAAGACCGCATTCTCGCCGGGGTCTCCCGCACCTTCGCCCTGACCATTCCCGAGTTGCCGGCCTGGTTGCGCATCGCAGTGGGCAACGCCTATCTCCTGTGCCGCATCGCCGACACGGTGGAGGATGATCCTCACCTCCCGGTGGAGGACAAGCTGCGCTTCCTGCGCCGCTTCGCCCGGGTCGTGGAAGGCCGGGAACCCGGCGAGGCCTTTGCGGCCGAATTGTCCGCCCGCCTGTCGCCCCGGGCGTCCCCGGCAGAACGGGACCTGGTGGCCCACACGGCCCGGGTGGTGGCCATCGCCCGTGCCTTCGCAGCGCCCCAGCGGGCGGCCATCGAGCGCTGCGTGCGGGTGATGACGGAAGGCATGGCGCGCTTCCAGGCCCAGGGCGGCTCCCGGGGGCTGGAAACCCTGGCGGACCTGGACGGCTACTGTTACTGCGTGGCGGGCGTGGTGGGGGAGATGCTCACCGAGCTTTTCTGCCAGCGGATTCAGGAGCTGGCGCCGCGGCGAGAGGAGCTGCGCCAGCTCGCCCTGTCCTTCGGCCAGGGGCTGCAGATGACCAACATCCTCAAGGACGTGTGGGAGGACCGCTCCCGGGGCGCCTGCTGGCTGCCCCGCGCGGTGTTCGAGGAGCGGGGCTGCGATCTCGGCGCCCTTACGCCGGGGGAAGCGGGCTTCCGGCGAGGAATGGAATACCTGATCGGCGTGGCCCGATGGCATCTGGAGCGTGCTCTCGATTACACCCTGTTCGTCCCCAAACGGGAGGAGGGCATCCGGCGCTTCTGCCTGTGGGCCCTGGGCATGGCGGTGCTCACCCTGGCAAACCTCAAGGGGCGCCTGGCCTTCAGCCGGGGGGATCAGGTCAAGATCTCCCGCGGCGCGGTGCGGGCCACGGTGGCCATCACTTCCCTCTGTGCAGGTTCCAACGGCGCCCTGCGGCTGTTGTTTCGCTGGGCGGCGCGGGGATTGCCGCCTCCCGTGCCGCCTCCGGAGGGGGTCGCTCCTCCCGGCTGGGCCTCCGAACCCTTGGAGGGAGGGACGTAAAGTGTCCGAGTTGCGCGGGGCTTCTCCTCTTTTGTCTTCCCTGCCGGCGAGCTGAAACCATGAGCCACGTCTTTCACCGCAACGCCCGGTTGGATCCTCCCATGGCGGTGGGGGGCGAGGGGCCGTACCTGGTGGACGCGCAAGGCCGCCGCATCCTGGACGCCTCCAGCGGTGCCGCCGTCTCCTGCCTGGGCCATGGCCATCCCGCCGTCATCCAGGCGATTCAGGAGCAGGCCCGGCGGCTCGCCTACGCCCACACTTCCTTCTTCACCAATGAGCCCATGGAGCGTCTCGCCGACTGCCTTGCCGAGGCGGCGCCGGGGGACCTCACCCGGGTGTATTTCGTGTCGGGGGGCTCGGAGGCGGTGGAGGCGGCCCTCAAGCTAGGCCGCCAGTACTTTCTCGAGATCGGACAGCCCCAAAGGCGCCACTTCATCGCCCGACGCCAGAGCTACCACGGCAACACCCTGGGGGCTCTCTCGGTGGGCGGGAACCTGTGGCGGCGGGCCCAGTTCGGACCGCTCCTGATCAAGGTCTCCCATGTCTCCCCCTGCTACGCCTACCGGGGCAAGGGGGAAGGGGAGAGCGACGCCGAATACTGCGACCGCCTGATCCGAGAACTGGAGGAGGAGATCCTGCGCTTGGGACCCGATACGGTGATCGGCTTCGTGGCCGAGCCGGTGGTGGGAGCGACCCTGGGCGCTGTTCCGCCGGTGGCGGGTTACTTCCGGCGGGTACGCGAGCTCACCGACCGCTACGGCATCCTGCTGATCCTGGACGAAGTGATGTGCGGTATGGGACGCACCGGCACCCTCTTTGCCTGCGAGCAGGAGGGAATCGTGCCGGACCTGGTGGTCCTGGCCAAGGGGCTTGCGGGCGGCTACCAACCCATCGGCGCGGTGATAGTGCGCCAGCCCATCTTCGAAGCGATCCGGGACGGCTCGGGCTTCTTCCAGCACGGCCACACCTACATGGGGCATCCGGTTGCCTGCGCCGCGGCCCTGGCGGTGCAGCGGGTGATCCGGGAAGAGAACCTGCTCGAGAACGTGTGCCGCCAGGGGGAGGGGTTGCGAGCGGCCCTGGCGGAGCGCCTCGGGGATCACCCCCACGTGGGCGATATCCGCGGCCGGGGGCTGCTCCTCGGGTTGGAGCTGGTGGAAGAGCGGGCGAGCAAGCGGCCGTTCGATCCGGCGCTTAAGCTCCACGCCGCGGTGAAGCGGGAGGCCCTAGCGCGGGGTCTCGCTTGCTACCCTATGGGAGGGACCCTGGACGGCAAGCTGGGGGATCACGTGCTCCTTGCGCCTCCGTTCATCATCGGCGCCGGGCACGTGGCGGAAATCGTGGACCGGCTGGCCGCGGCCCTGGAGGCGGCCCTGACGTCGTCCGGCTACCCTCGGGTCGAGGCTCCCGCATCGGGTACGCTGGTAGGAGGAGAGGTGCTTTGACCCGTCCGCCCTCCGCGGCGCTCGGGGGCGCGTGGTACACTCGAACCCGCCGGGAGCCCGCCCTGCCGGGCTCCCACCCTGACGTCATGGGAGGCATTCCGGTCCGGAGGCCCGCGCCGGCGGCCCGTGGAGAAGCCCGTTCCCGGGCCCGGCGGATCATCGACGACCATCATCACCACTGGAGGAAGAGACCATGAGGACGACAAGCGCGAAAAAACTGCCGCTCCTGGGGGCGGCCCTGCTCGCAGGCGCCCTGGGCCTGGGACCGGCTCCGGCGTCGGCCCAGCAGAAGTTCATCACCATCGGCACGGGCGGGGTCACGGGGGTGTACTACGCCGCGGGCGGCGCCATCTGCCGCCTGGTGAACAAGGACCGGCAGAAGCATGGAATGCGCTGCTCGGTGGAGTCCACCGGCGGCTCAGTCTACAACATCAACACCATCCGCGCTGGCGAGCTGGATTTCGGCGTGGCCCAGTCCGACTGGCAATACCACGCCTGGCACGGCGACAAGGTGTTCAAGGACGCGGGCCCTATGAAGGAGCTGCGCGCGGTGTTTTCCCTCCATCCCGAGCCGATGACCGTGGTGGCGCGCAAGGAGTTGAACGCCAAGCGCTTCGAGGACTTGAAGGGCAAGCGCTTCAACGTGGGCAACCCGGGCTCGGGAACCCGCGCCTCCCTGGAGGAACTGCTGAACGCCCTGGGCTGGAAGCTCTCCGACTTCTCCCTAGCCTCCGAGCTGAAAGCCGACGAGCACGGGGCGGCCCTGTGCGACAACAAGATCGACGGCTTTTTCTACGCCGTGGGCCATCCGTCGGCCAACATCCAGGACCCCACCACCACTTGCGGCGCCAGGCTGGTGCCCCTCACCGGTCCGGCGGTGGACAAGCTAGTGAAGGAGAATCCCTATTACGCGAAAGTGGAGATCCCCGGGGGGCTGTACAACAACAACCCCGACCCGGTGCCCACCTACGGGGTGCTGGCGACCCTGGTCACCTCCAGCAAGGTGCCGGCGGACGTGGTGTACCAGGTGGTGAAGGCGGTGTTCGACAACTTCGAGGAGTTCAAGAAGCTGCACCCGGCGCTCGCCAACCTGGATCCCAAGCGCATGATCAAGGACGGCCTGTCGGCTCCGCTGCACGACGGGGCGGTACGCTATTACAAGGAGAAGGGTTGGATGTAGCCCGTCCGAGAGGCGTTTCTTGAGAAATCCCAAGGGGCCGTATCCTATCGAGTAACGGCCCCTTGCTTTTTGCGGGCTGACGAGGAGGAGGCGATGGCCACGGCGGAGAATCGGGAGAGAGGGCTCAGCGAGCAAGAGCTTAAAGCCCTCGTGGCCGAGACCGACACCGGCGGGCGCAAGCCGACGGGCCTCGCCGCCAGAATTCTGTTCACGGTGGCCATCGGCTGGTCTCTGTTCCAGCTCTGGTACGCTTCGCCCCTGCCCTTTGCGGTGGGCTTCGGCGTCCTCAACGACACCGAGGCCCGCTCCATCCACCTGGCGATCGCTGTCTTCCTCGCTTTCCTCGCCTATCCCGCGTTCAAGGGATCGCCGCGTAAATACGTCCCCGCCCTGGATTGGGTTCTGGCTCTGGCGGGGGCGTTCGGCGCCCTCTACATCTTTCTCTTTTACCGGGAGCTGGCCACCCGGCCCGGCATCCCCATCGTCCAGGACCTGGTGGTGGCGGTCCTTGGGCTTGCCCTCTTGCTGGAGGCGGCCCGGCGCACCCTGGGGCTGCCGCTGGTGATTTTGGCGCTCGTCTTCATCGGCTACATCTTCGCCGGGCCCTATATGCCGGAGGCGATCGCCCACAAAGGGGCCTCCCTGGAAAAGGCCATGTCCCACTTGTGGCTCACCACCGAAGGCGTGTTCGGGGTGGCGCTGGGCGTGTCGACCAGCTTCATCTTCCTGTTCGTGCTCTTCGGCTCCCTCCTAGAGACGGCGGGCGCGGGCAACTATTTCATCAAGTCCGCCATCTCTCTGCTCGGCCACCTGCGGGGCGGGCCCGCCAAGGCGGCCGTGGTGGCCTCCGCGGCGACCGGGGTGATCTCCGGCTCTTCCATTGCCAACGTGGTAACCACCGGCACCTTCACCATTCCCCTGATGAAGCGGGTAGGCTACCGACCGGACAAGGCGGGGGCGGTGGAGGTGGCCGCCTCCGTGGACGGCCAGATCATGCCGCCCGTGATGGGGGCCGCCGCCTTCCTCATGGTGGAGTACGTGGGCATCCCCTACGCCGACGTGATCAAGCACGCCTTCCTGCCGGCGGTCATCTCCTACATCGCCCTCTTCTACATCGTGCACCTGGAGGCGTGCAAGGCGGACATCCGGGGGCTGCCCCAGCGTACCCAGTCCACGTTCCTCCAACGCGCCCTCGCCTTCGCCATGACTGTCGCGGGGCTGATCGTCCTTTCGGGCCTGGTCTACTACACCCTGGGGTGGATCAAGGGCGCGGCGGGAGACGCGTCCCTCCTGGTGATCGCATTCCTCATGGCAGCAGTCTACCTGGGACTGCTGTGGTACGGCTGCCGCTTTCCGCCTCTCGCCCGGGACGATCCCAACGCTCCCCTGGAGGTGCTGCCCGAGCCCGGGCCAACCCTCAAGACGGGGCTCCATTACCTGCTGGCGGTGGTGGTGCTCATCTGGTGCCTAATGGTGGAGCACCTCTCGCCGGGGCTCTCCGCCTTCTGGGCCACCTCCTTCATGATCTTTATCCTGCTCACCCAGCGGCCGATCCAAGCGTTCTTCCGCGGCCAAGGGGGCTATGGGACGGCGGCGCTGCAAGGTCTCAAGGACCTGGTCAAGGGTCTGGAGAACGGCGCGCGCAACATGATCGGCATCGGTATCGCCACGGCGGCGGCCGGCATCATCGTAGGCACCGTGACCCTCACCGGCATCGGGCTGGTGATGACCGAGTTCGTGGAGATCCTCTCCGGCGGCAACTTGCTCTTGATGCTCTTCCTGGTGGCGGTGATCTGCCTGATCCTGGGAATGGGCCTGCCCACCACCGCCAACTATATCGTGGTGTCCACCCTGATGGCGCCAGTGGTGGTGGAGCTGGGAGCCCAGCAAGGTCTGCTGGTACCCCTGATCGCGGTGCACCTCTTCGTGTTCTATTTCGGCCTGATGGCGGACGTGACGCCGCCCGTGGGCCTCGCCTCCTACGCCGCGGCGGGAATCGCCCGCTGCGATCCCATCAAGACCGGCATCACCGCCTTCGGCTACAGCATCCGCACGGCGATCCTGCCTTTCATGTTCATCTTCAACACCCAGTTGTTGTTGATCGACATCACCACCTGGTGGCAGCTTTTCCTCACCATCGGGAGCGCCATCGTGGCCAACCTCATGTTCGCCGCCGCCACCCAAGGGTGGTTCCTCACCCGCAACCGGCTCCACGAGTCGGCGCTGCTGCTGCTGGTCACGTTCACCCTGTTCCGGCCGGGATTCTTCTGGGACATGCTCTATCCCCCGTACGAGGAGGTCCCAGGCAGCCGGCTCTTGCAGGTGGTGGAGCAACAGCCGGCTAAGGCCGGGCTGCGGGTGTGGATCGAGGGCACGACCCTGGAAGGGGAGGAGGTGAGCAAGGGGGTGCTGCTGCCCCTGGGAGAGCCGGGGCCGGCCCGGGAGCGGCTGGCAGCCGCGGGCGTGCGGGTGATTCCCGACGCCGACGGGAAATCGTTCCAAGTGGTCCAGGTGCAGTTCGGCAGCCGGGCGGAGAAGCTGGGGATCGAGCAGGGCTTCCGCATCACCCACCTGGAGCTGCCCGTCGCGCGGCCGCCCAAGGAATGGATGTTCCTGCCGGCGCTGGCCTTGTTGGGGCTGGTGGCCGGGCTGCAACTCCTGCGCCGGCGCTCGCCACCGCCGGCCCGTACCCAGCCGGCGTAGATCGAGCAGGCGCCTGAATCGGATGTAAGCCACGAATGGGCACGGATTTTCGCGGATCAAGGCAAGGTTATTTTCCCATTCGACGACATCTATATTCATCCGTGGCTAGAAATACCCGGGACTCGCGGGATTATCGGGAAGTTGGGACACCGGTGCGGAGCCCGGTCAAGGCGGGAGCGCCGGTCGGACGCCGGCGGGGGCGAGGAAGCGGGCGGCAAACTCCTCCGCGGGAAGGGGCGGGCTGCGCAGGTAGCCCTGGTATCCGTCGCAGCCCAGCTCCGCCAGGGTAGCCAGAGTCTCCTCGCGCTCCACGCCCTCGGCCAGCACCGTGAGGTGGAGGCTCCGGGCCATGGCGATGATGGCGCTCGCCACCGCCTGGGCGTTGCGGTTCACCTCGATGTCCTGGACGAACGCCCGGTCGATCTTGATCGCGTCGATGGGCAGCCGGGTGAGCACGGCGAGGGACGAGTAACCGGTGCCGAAGTCGTCGATGGCGATGCGCACTCCCAGTGCCTCGATGCGCTCGAGCACCGCTACCGCCTCGTCCACGTTTTGCATGAGGAGGCTTTCGGTGATTTCCAGCTCCAGGCGCCGGGGCGCGAGGGCGCTGCGCCCGAGGATGCGGGCCAGAGTGTCCGGCAGGTCGGGCCGGAGCTGGGCGCGGGAGAGATTCACGGCGATCCGGGGCACGCGCAGCCCTGCCCGCTCCCATTCGACGACCTGGGCCGCCGCGGCGGCGATCACCCATTCGCCGACGGGACGGATGAGGCCCATCTCCTCGGCCAGCGGGATGAACTCGGCGGGTGGCACCAAGCCCCGCTCCGGGTGGAGCCAGCGGATCAGGGCTTCGGCCCCGATCACCGCTCCGTTGCCGATCGCCACCTGGGGCTGGTAATGCAGGACGAATTCCCCCCGTTCCGTGGCGCCCCGCAGGGCGTTTTCCATGGTCAGGCGCCGCATCGCCCGTCCCATCATTTCCCCGGAGAAGAACTGGTAGTTGTTTCGGCCCTGCTCCTTGGCATGGTACATGGCGGTGTCGGCGTTCTTCATGAGGGTGGAAAGATCCTCCCCGTCGTCCGGGAACACGCTAATGCCGATGCTGCACGAGGTGTTGAGGGTGTGTCCCTCGACGGCGAAGGGGTCGTTCAAGACGTCGAGGAGCTTTTCGGCCACCCGAGCCGCGTCCTGGCTGTGCAGCAGGTCCTGGATCACCACCAGGAATTCGTCGCCACCGAGCCGGGACAAGGTGTCCGTGGCTCGCAGGCTGCCGGACAGGCGGTTCGCCACTTCCTTGAGGAGGGCGTCGCCCACGTGGTGCCCGAGGGAGTCGTTGATGGTCTTGAACCGGTCCAGGTCGATGAAGAGCAGCGCCACTCGGCGCTGGCGGCGCCGCGCTTGGGCCAGGCAGTGGATCGCCCGGTCCTGCAACAGCAGGCGGTTGGGAAGACCGGTGAGGGGATCCCGGGTCGCGAGCTGCTGGATGCGCGCTTCTGCTTGCTTGCGCTCGGTGATGTCCACGGCGAGCCCGATGGCACCGTTCACCTCTCCGGCATCGTTATGGGTGGGAGAGCTGTGGACCTCGAAGTGACGCCCCGCCACCTGGACCTCGTAGACCACCCGCTCTCCCTGCAGGACCCGCCGGGTCTGTTGGATCACCGCCGGCAGGTCCCCGTGCAGCTCCCAGAGGGTGCGGCCCACCGCCTGTCCCGGCCTGAAGCCCAGAGCTTCCAATGCCTTTCCGTCGGAGAAGGTGAAGCGGCCTTCTTGGTCTAGGGTGAAGAGGATGAGGGGTGCGTTGCTAATGGCGGCGTGGAGCAGCGCCTCCTTGCGACGCAGCTCCGACTGGGCGGCTTGCCGCTCGCTCACGTCCCGGGCGATGGACTGGATGGCAAACCCACCCTCGTCCACCAGGGCGGAGGCCACTGCCTCCACCGGCACCGGCGTGCCGTCCAGGCGCAGGTAGGTCTCCTCCAGGGGCGGCACGGAGAAGCCCGCCTTCACCGCCGCGATGCGCTCGGCCACCACTGCGTGGTCCCGGGGGTGAATGAAGTCCAGGAGGGGGCGGCCGAGGATCTCGCCGGCGGATTTCGCACCCAGAAGCGCCAGCCCCGCTGGGTTGATGAACTCGATCACCCCATTCCGGGAAATGAAGATGGCATCGGGGCTCACTTCCACCAGGGCGCGGTAGCGTTGTTCGCTTTTCTTGAGCGCCAGTTCGGCTTGCTTGCGGGAGGTGACGTCCGTGGCCATAACGTAGATGCCGATCACCTTCTGTCCGTCGGAGGAGTCCGGGACCAGAATGACTTCGATCTCCCGCTCCACCCCTTCCGAATGCAGGACCCGGGTGTAGCTCGCGCTCTCGCCGGCCAGCACCCGCCGGAAGTACGGCTCGACCAAGGCGTAGGCCTCTTCGCCGATCACCTCCCGGTGGTGGCGCCCGACCATCCGGTCGGCGAACCAGCCGAAGAGGCCGGCGTAGCGCTGGTTGGCGAAGCGGTAGCGCAAACCGGCGTCCAGGTGGGCGATCATGGCCGGCACGTTCTCGGCGATCAGACGAAGCTGGGCTTCCCGCTGGCGCAGGGCCCGTTCCGCCAGGACGCGGGCGGTCACGTCGGCTCCCGTGCCCCGGTAGCCCCGGAAGCGGCCCTCCGCGTCGAACACCGGCTCGCCGCTGATGGAGACGTAATGGACCTCGCCCTGGCGGTCGACGCTCTCCACCACCAGGTGGCGGAACTGCTGCCGGGCGTCGAGCGCCGCCCGGTGCCGGCGCAGCGCCTCTTCGCCGAGCCGCAGAAAGGGCAGCTCCCAGCGGGTCTTTCCCAGGTACTCCTCCGGCCGCCGGCCGGCGGCCGCGGAGATGCCGCCCGAGATAAAGGTGTAGCGCAGGGACTCGTCCTGCTCCCAGTACCAGTCGGCCGAGAGCTCCGTCAGCCGGCGGAAGCGCTCCTCGCCTTGGCGCAGCGCTTGCTCGGCCGCGAGCTGCTGGGCGTAGAGGCTCGAGAGGGTGAGGGTCGTGACCGAAACGGCAGCGAGGAAGACGAGGAGCGTCAGGGAATGCTCGGGCGCATCCATGCCGGGCAAGGGACCGTCGAGGGCCGTGCCCACCACCGCGCCGGCGGCCACCGCCAAGCTCACCAGAGCTGCGCCTGTCGGCTTGAACCGCAACGCTCCCCAGGCGAGGAGGGGGAACAGGAGGATCCCCATGATGCCCCGGTTTGCCAAGGGCCCGAACGCGCTGCAATACATGGCATAGGCGAGGGTCCCCGCAGCCGCCGCGGCGCAGGCGAGCTCCAGCACCCGCGACGGCCGGACCTGGGATGGGCGGGCTCGCCAGCCGAGAAGTGCCGGGGTCAGCACCAGGACGCCCACCGCGTGGGAGGCGAGCGCCAGGCCCCATACGCCGGCCACTTCTTCCCGCTCGATCAAGCCGAACCCGTAACAGGCCGGCGCCGTGATCGTGGCCGCCACCAGGGCGCTCGAGACGGCGCCCGGGCCGGCGAGGCACAGCACGTCCTTCAGCCGGGTGAGGCCGAAGTTGAACTCCGGCATGCGGGCCAGCACGCCGGCCCCGGCGAGGGCCGCGGCGGCCTCGCCCCCGGCTAGCGCCAGGGCAGCGCCCGGCGTCATGCCCGCGTCGACGAAGACCGCAGCGGTCCCCGCAAAGACGGCGAGGGCAGCCCAAGGGCCGAACAGGAGCACCGCTGCCAGCCCGAGACCCGAGGGCAGCCACAGGGTGGGAAGATGGCCGTGGACGTAGAGGGTGGTGAACCCCACCCAGCCGAGCAGGGCGGCTGCGACCGCGATGCCAAGACCGGTGGCCGCGAGCCTCATGGCTCCGGCGATGGGTGCCGTTCCTCCCTGCAATGGACCTCCTCCGCACCGCCGGCGGGGGGACCGGCGGCGTCTTATTCTGCCTGCGATGATACCCCGTCTGGCTTCCCTTCACCCGCCTTCGTGGGGCCTGCGGCGGCGAAGATCATGCGCCGGGATCCGCCGCGAACGGCAGGGGGATCGGCCGCAGGAAGCGGGCTTCGAACTCGGTGGCCGGCAGGGGCTTGCTGAAGAGATAGCCTTGGTACAGGTCGCATTCCAGCCGCCGCAGCGCATCGAGCTGGCCTTGGGTCTCCACACCTTCCGCTACCACCTTGAGCCGCAGGCTGCGGGCTAGAGCCACGACAGCCCGCACGATGGCGGCGTCGTCCGGATCCGCCTCCAGGTCGCGCACGAAGGAGCGGTCGATCTTGAGGGCGTCGATGGGCAGCCGCTTAAGATAGGAGAGGCTCGAGTATCCGGTGCCGAAATCGTCCACCGAGATAGAGGTACCCAGCCTGCCCAGCTTCTGCAGCGTGGCCACGTGCTCCTCCGTGTTCTGCACCAGCAGGCTCTCGGTAATTTCCAGCTCGAGCTGACCTGGATCAAGCCGGGCGTCCCGCAGCGCCCGGGTCACGGCGCGCGGCAGGTCCGCGTGGCGGACGAACTGGCCGACGGACAGGTTCACCGAGACCCTAAGGTGCGGGTAGCCCGCCAGGTTCCAGGCCTTGCATTGGGCACAGGCCGCTCTCAGCACCCATTCGCCGATGGGCACGATCAAGCCGGTCTCCTCGGCGATCTGGATGAAGCGGGTGGGCAGCACCAGCCCCTTCTCCGGATGCCGCCAGCGCAGCAGAGCCTCCGCCCCTTCCACCTCCCCAGTCATGACGTTGACTTGGGGCTGGAAGTGGAGGACCAGCTCGTTGCGCTCGAGGGCCTGCCGCAGGTCGTTTTCCACCGTCAGCCGCTGCAGCGCCCTCGCGGTCATGTCGCTGGAGAAGAACTGATAGGTGTTCCGGCCCCGCTCCTTGGCGTGGTACATGGCCGTGTCGGCGTTCTTCATCAGGGTGGCGATGTCCTGCCCGTCGTAGGGATGAATGGCGATGCCGATGGAGGCGGTGGTGGCCAGTTGCCGGCCTTGGATGAAATAGGGCTCGGCGAGGTTGCGCAGCAGCTTCTGCGCCACCTGGGCCGCGTCGGTTTCCTCCCGGATGCCGGCGAGCACCACCACGAACTCGTCTCCGCCGAGCCGCGCCAGGGTGTCGTCCCGGCGCACACACTTCTCCAGCCGCTGGGCCACCTGCTTGAGCAGCTCGTCGCCCACGTGGTGGCCCAGGGAATCGTTGATGGTCTTGAACCGGTCCAGGTCGATGAACAGCAGCGCCAGGGACGTTCCGCTGCGCTGGCAGCCGATCAAGTGCTGCTGCAGGCGGTCGTGAAGCAGCACCCGGTTGGGCAGGGCGGTCAAGGGATCGCGGGTGGCGAGATGCTCGATGCGCGCCTCAGCCCGCTTGCGCTCGGTGATGTCGATCACGGAGCCGGCCATGCGCAGGGCCTTGCCGTACCTGTCCCGGGCCGCTTTGCCGCGGCAAAACACCCAGCGGTATTCGCCGTCGGCGGTCCGCACGCGGAACTCGCACTCCAGGTGAGGGCTCGCGCCGCTCACGTGCTCGCTTAGCGCCCGGCGGTAGACCTCCTGGTCTTCCGGATGAATGAGCTCCTCCCACGCAGCCAAGGTGGTGATGGTGCCCTCCGGGTGGCCCAGCATGGAACGAAGCCGCGGCGACACGTAAATGGCCTTGGTGACGGTGTCGATTTCCCACATGCCGTCGCTCGCCCCCTCCATGGCGAGCATGTAGCGCTGCTCGCTCGCCTTGAGCGCCTGCTCGGCGAGCTTGCGCTCGGTGACGTCCCGGGAGGTGAGCACGATGCCGTTGATCCCCGGATAATGCAGCCGGTTTACCCCCACCGTCTCCAGGTAGATCCAGGTACCGTCGGCCTTGCGGTAGCGCAGCTCCATGGAGAACTCGGCGTCGCGGCTTTGCACCAGGCGTAGAAAGGCCTCGCGGGCCGCGTTCGCTTCTCGGGGATGGATGATGCTGAAGGGATTCTTGCCGATGAGCCCGCCGGGGCCGTAGCCCAGGATGCGCTCCGCCGAAGGCGATTCGTACAGGGTCCTGCCGTCAGGATCGTGGATGGTGATGATGTCCTTGGAGTTCTGCACCAGGGCACGGAACTTTTCCTCGGAGCGGGCCAGCGCTTCCAGGGACTCCCGGCGCTGCACGCTGGTGGCGGCCAGCAGCTGGCACATGAGGAGCAACGCGGCGACCGGGACATTCAAGTAGGTAAGCCCCAGCCAGACGGGTTCGGCTGCGAAGGGGCCATTCCCTTGGGACGTGCCCCAGACGGCCGCGGCCGCTGCCAGGACCGCGCCCAGATACGCAAAAGGGGGCGGCAGCCGCAGGGCCGACCAGGCCATGAGGGGAAAGACGAAGGAGGCGAGGGCGATGGCGGCTCCGTGGTCCGCGATCCCCCCGTCGAAAGCGGCGGCTGTGAGGGTCACCTGGGCGATGAGGAGCGCCGTCGCCTCCACGGCATGGCGGGGCGTGAGTCGGGGTTGCGGCGCCCGGGTCCCCGAGAGCAGTAGAGGGGTGACCCCCAGGATGCCCATGGCTTCCCCCATCCACCAGACAGCCCAGAGGGGAGCTATGGAACTGAGGCGCTCGGGGTCGAAGACGGTGAGCGCTAGCGTTCCTGCAGTGGCGGGAATCGCCGCCACTGCGACTGTGATGGCGAGGAGCGCCATCACGTTCTCCAGTCGCTTAAATGTAGCCCGGGTCAAGCCGTAGCGCCGCAGCAGCCGGCCGCCGGCGGCCGGGGCGAGGGCGGCCCCGGCGGCGAAGGCCGCCGCGGTGGCCGGGGAGACCCCCGCGCTCAGGGCAGCGGCCAGTGCCCCAACGAACACGCCGGGCAGGAGCTTGGCGCCGAAATGGGCCACTGCGGCCAGGGCCAGCCCGGCGGCGGGCCAGACGGTGGAGGCCGGCACGGGGGCTGAGAGCAGGGCCCTGGCGAGTTCCGCCAGGCCGAAGTAGGCGGTCGCGACCCCGAGATTAAGCAGCGCGTCACGGACGGCGGGGGAGAGGGTCATCATCGCGTCGGATTGACACCGCAGTTCGAATCATACACTTACCTGCGCCCCCGCGCCCGTCACCCCAGGCGCGGAGGGAGGCGTCCTTGGGGACGGACGCTTCCTCCGGGCGCGGAAAGGTGGGGTATACTGCCCGGCGCGCTTTGCAACGCAACATTCCCGGTGTGCCGAGCTATTGTGCCCTCCTCTTCAGGAGGACCCGCGCTCCGGCAGGGAGAACAGGATCCCCACGACGACGCCCCCGGTTCGGGAGCCCTGCAAGCAGGGATGCTCCATGAGCCAGGGCCCGGGACGGGTGGTGGAGATCGCCGGGGCGCTCGTTTTGGGTCTCGTCGCGGGTGCCCTCTTCGAAGCGGCCCGAGTTCCCTTGCCCTGGCTGGTGGGGCCCCATGGCCGCCATGGCGGCAGCTCGGGGGTTCCACGGGCCCCTCACACCTCCGCCGGGGGGCCGCCAGGCCGGCCAGCTAGTGATCGGCGTGGCCCTCGGCCTCTATTTCACCCCCGACGTGGGCCGCCAAGTGCTGGTATGTGCATCACCGCCAAGATGCTGCACCTGGGCGTGCCGGTGGTTACCGCGTTCCACGTCATTCGTTTTGTCCTGGGGGTGACCTGGCGGATCCATTCTTTCACCTGGCCCGCGGCCTGCCTGGCGGGCAGACAGGCTCAGCCCGTGCAGGGTGAGGAGCGCGAGCGCCCCCATGATCGAGACCATGCCCCAGAACTCGGGCCCGCTGGGGCGCTCGCCCAACTGCAGGGCGGAGGCGAGGACCCCGATCACCGGCACGGCCAGGATGCCCAGGCTGGCGGTACCGGCGGGAAGGCGCTTCAGCACGAAGATCCAGGCGAGCCAGGCGGCTGCGGTACCCACCAGGGAGATGTAGAGGAGGAGGGCGACGAAGGCGCCGGTCCAGCGCACCGGCGGCTGGGGCACGGCCAGGGCCAGAACCACCAGAAGGAGGCTGCCGAAGAGCATCTGCCAAGCGGTGAGGACCAGGGAGTCGGTCCGCTGGCGGGCCTGGAGGCGCTTGACCACGATGGCGCCCGCGGCCCAGGCCAGTCCCGAGCCCACGGCGAGCAGCCCGCTCCCCAGGGTCCCCTGCAGGCGCCATGGTTCCAGGACCAGGATCAACCCGGCCAGGGCCAGGACCACCGCGAGCCATTGCATGCCGCGGATGCGCTCGTCCAGCAGCCAGGCGGCGAGGAGCAGGGTCCAGAAGGGCATAGTGTAGGCGAGGACCGCAGTCTTGCCCGCGCCCCCCGCCACCAGAGCCCATTGGGACAGGCCGGTGAATCCGGCGGTCTGGGCGAGACCGAGCAGCACGGTGGGGGCGAGGGGCGGAGGCTTGAGCCGGCGGCCCAGGGCGAGGAGGGCCGCGAACAGGAAAACGGTGCCAAGGACGGAGCGCAGGGCGGCGAAATCGAAGGGACCGGCGTAGCCGGTCGCGGTCTTCATGATGATCCAGTTGTACCCCCAGACCAGGGTGAGGAGCGCGAGCGCTCCCACGGCCGGCCCTCGCCCCAGCTCGCCCCCGGCCGGGGCCGCCTGGGCCGCGGATCGGCAAGGGGGAGAATCGGCCATCGCGCGCCGTTCAGACGATGCCGCGCCGGCGAAGCACCGCCACTTCTTCGTCGCCCATGTTGAGCAGCGACCCGAGCACCTCCCCGGTGTCCTGTCCGAGGGCCGGGGGCGCTCGCCGGTATTCCACCGGGGTGCGGGAGAGGCGCAGCGGGCTCGCCACCAGGGGGACGATCCCGCTGCACGGGTGGGGAAGGGATACGGTCATGCCCCGGTGGACCACCTGGGGATGGCTGAACACCTGATCCAGGGTGTTGATGGGGCCGCAGGGAATGCCGGCCGGCTCCAGCAGGGCGAGCCACTCGCCGGTGGAGTGCGCCGCCATCGTCTCGGCGATCATCGGAATCAGGGCGTCGCGGTGGGCGACCCGGGCGGCGTTGGTGGCGAAGCGGGGGTCCGCGGCGAGCGCCGGACGGCCGGCCAGCTCGCAGAAGCGGCCGAACTGCCGGTCGTTGCCGATGGCGAGGATCAAGTGCCCGTCCCGGGTGCGGAACGTCTGGTAGGGGACGATGTTGGGATGGGCGTTGCCCAGGCGCCGGGGCGGCGTGCCGCTCACCAGGTAGTTCATCGCCTGGTTGGCGAGCATCGCCACCTGGCAGTCGAGGAGCGCCAGATCGATGTACTGGCCCTCGCCGGTGCGCTCCCGGTGGGCCAAGGCGGCGAGCACCGCCACCGCCGCGTACATGCCGGCGAAGAGATCGGCCACCGCCACCCCCGCCTTCATAGGGCCGCCGCCCGGCACGTCGTCCGGCTCGCCGGTGATGCTCATGAGGCCCCCTATGCCCTGGATCATGAAGTCGTAGCCGGCGTAGCCGCTGTAGGGCCCGTCCTGGCCGAAGCCGGTGATGGAGCAATACACTAGCCCGGGATTCAGCGCCTTGAGGTTCTCGTAGTCCAGGCCGTAGCGGGCAAGGGCGCCCACCTTGAAATTCTCCAGCACCACGTCGCATCGGGCCGCCAGCCGCCGGGCGATGGTCTGGCCCTCGGCGGTGGAAATGTCCAGGGTGACCGATTTCTTGCCCCGGTTCGCGGACAGAAAATAGGCGGATTCGGCGGTCTCGCCGCCGTGCTTATCCTTCAACCACGGCGGCCCCCACTCGCGGGTGTCGTCG
Organism: Pelomicrobium sp. G1; assembly: GCF_051905455.1. NCBI lineage: Bacteria > Pseudomonadati > Pseudomonadota > Hydrogenophilia > Pelomicrobium > Pelomicrobium sp. G1. The sequence continues at coordinate 10,103 of NZ_JBQACR010000014.1, read as the reverse complement.
CCGGTGCCCGGACGCTCGATCTTGATTACCTCGGCGCCCAGATCGGCGAGCACCTGGCCCGCCCACGGGCCGGCGAGGACGCGGGAGAGATCGAGGACGCGAACATGGGAAAGGGGACCGGGCATGTCATGCGCTGAAGGCCTGGATGCCCGTCTGGGCGCGGCCCAGGATCAAGGCGTGGATGTCATGGGTGCCTTCGTAGGTGTTTACCGCCTCCAGGTTCATCACATGGCGGATCACGTGGTACTCGTCGCTGATGCCGTTGCCGCCGTGCATGTCCCGGGCGAGGCGCGCGATCTCCAGGGCCTTGCCGCAGGAATTGCGCTTGAGCATGGACACCATCTCCGGCGTGGCGCGGCCCTCGTCCATGAGGTGCCCCAGCCGCAGCACCGCCTGCAGTCCCAGGGCGATCTCGGTTTGCATGTCGGCGAGCTTCTTCTGGATGAGCTGGTTGGCGGCGAGCGGCCGGCCGAATTGGCTGCGCTCCAGGGTGTAGTTGCGGGCCGCGTGCCAACAGAACTCGGCCGCCCCCAAGGCGCCCCAGGCGATGCCGTAGCGGGCCTTGTTGAGGCAGCCGAAGGGGCCCTTCAGGCCCTTCGCCCCGGGGAGCAGGTTCCCTTCCGGGACGAAGACGTCGTCCATGACGATCTCCCCCGTGACGGAAGCGCGCAAGGAGAACTTGCCCTCGATCTTGGGGGCGGAAAGCCCCTTCATGCCCTTCTCTAAAATGAAGCCGCGGATCTCTCCCTCGTCGTCCTTGGCCCAGACGACGAACACGTCGGCAATGGGGGAGTTGGTGATCCATGTCTTCGCGCCGCGCAAAGCATAGCCCCCCTGGACCTTTCTCGCCCGGCTTTCCATGCCGCCGGGGTCGGAGCCGTGGTTGGGCTCGGTGAGGCCGAAGCAGCCCGCGAGCTCCCCGGTGGCGAGCCGGGGCAGGTACTTCTGCTTCTGCTCCTCGGAGCCGTAGGTGTAGATCGGGTACATGACCAGGCTGGACTGCACGCTCATGGCGGAGCGGTAGCCCGAGTCCACCCGCTCCACTTCCCGGGCGATCAGGCCGTAGCACACGTGGTTTACCCCGGCGCAGCCGTAGCCCTCCAAGGTGGCGCCGAGAAAGCCCAGGGCCCCCATCTCGTTCAGGATCTCGCGGTCGAAGCGCTCGTGGCGGTTGGCTTCGAGGATGCGGGGCATGAGCTTGCCCTGGCAGTAGTCGCGGGCGGCGTCGCGCACCATGCGCTCTTCTTCCGTGAGCTGGTCCTCGAGGAGCAAGGGGTCGTCCCACCGGAAGACGGGTTTGACGGGAGGATGGTCGCGTTTCATGGGAAGCTCCGGAGCACGGATGGACAACGGGGGTGCGGGGAAACGCCGTCCATTTTACACCCGGCCCGCGGAGTGGGGCTGGGTCACGCCGTGCGGGTAGCGCGGGCCTTGCGCGAGCGCCAGCCGTGGAGGAGCAGGGTGAGGGCGCAGAGCCCGAAGCCGATCTCGTCGGTGATGGGCAGGGCTACCACCAGGAAAAACGCCCCGGCCGCGGCCAGGAACCGCTCGGCCCAAGCGAGGGGCGCCCACAGGTAGCCGATGCTAGCCGCGCCCCACAGGCCGATGGAGAGCAGGGCCTTGAGGACGATGTAGATGACGTCCACCGCGTCCCCGGTCTGGAGCATGAGGGCCGGGGCGTACACCGCCATGTAGGGAACCACGAACCCGGCGATCGCCACCCGCATCGCCTGGACCCCGATCCTGAGCCCCGAGGTGCGGGCGATGGGTGCCGCCGCGTACGCCGCCAGCGCCACCGGCGGCGTCAGGTCCGCCATGATGCCGAAATAGAACACGAACATGTGGGACACGATCAGGGGCACGCCCAGCTCCAGCAGGGCCGGGGCGGCCAGGGAGCTGGTGATGATGTAATTCGGAATGGTGGGGATCCCCATGCCCAGCACCAGGCAGGTGAGCATGGTGAGCACCAGGGATAGGAACAGGTTGTGCTCTCCCAGGCGGATGATGTAGCCGGCGAAGGTGGTGGCGGCGCCGGTCAAGGTCAGCACGCCGATGATGACCCCCACCAGGGCGCAGGCGACCCCCACCGACAGGGCGTGCTTGGCGCCCTCGGCCAGGCCGTTGACGGCGAGCCGGAGCGCCGCCCGCCCGCCCCGCACGAACAGGTTGATCGCCACGAGCAGCCCGATGACGGCGAAGACCGCGGTGATGCCGTACTTGAAGAAGGCCGAGGACAGCACGCCCAGCAGCACCCAGAAGAGGACCCGCAGCCCGAAGGGGCCGATGCGCGCCGCCACGGCCGTGCCGAAGATGAGGATCACGGTGAGGGCGAGCCCTACGGTGCCGGAGAAGAGGGGCGTGTAGCCGGAGAAGAGGAGGTAAACCAGCACGGCCAGGGGCAGCACCAGGTACCAGCCGGCGCGCACCGCGGCCCAGGGGTCGGGACACTCCTCCTTGGGCAGTCCCAGCAGGCCCAGCCGCCCGGCCTCCAGGTGTACCATCCAGAAGGCGGTGGCGAAATAGAGCAGCGCCGGGATGATGGCCGCCTTGACGATCTCCACGTAGGGCACGCCGATGGTCTCGGCCATGATGAAGGCGACCGCCCCCATCACCGGGGGCATGATCTGGCCTCCCATGCTGGCGGTGGCCTCCACGCCCCCGGCGAACTCGGGACGGTAGCCGAAGCGCTTCATGAGGGGAATGGTGAATTGGCCGGTGGTCACCACGTTGGCCACCCCCGAGCCGTTCACCGTTCCCATGAGCCCCGAGGCCACTACCGCCACCTTGGCGGGTCCGCCCCGGGTATGGCCCACGGTGCCCATGGAGAAATCGGTGAATAGCTTGATCATCCCCGCCTGCTCGAGGAAGGTGCCGAACAGGATGAAGAGGTAGATGTAGGTGGAGGAGACGTAGGTGGGGATGCCGTAGATGCCCTCGGTGCCGAAGGAAAGCTGGTTGATCACCTGGTCGAAGCCGTAACCCCGGTGGGCCAGGGCTCCGGGCAGGTGATGGCCGAAGAGGGCGTAGGCGAGGAACGCGGCACAGATCAGGGGCAGGGCCGCCCCCATGACGCGCCGCGCCGCTTCGAACACTAGCACGAGCACCGCTACGCCCACGATCATGTCCTCCCGGGTGAGGTCCCCGGAGCGCAGAATCAGCTCCTCCTCGAAGATCCACTGGTAAAAGCCTAGGGCGAAGCCGATGATTCCCATTGCCCAACCGACCCAGGCGTCGCGCCGCCCGCCGCGCTGGAAGGTGGGGAACAGGGCGAAGGCCAGGAGCATGAGGAAGCCCACATGCAGCGAGCGCATGACCAGGCTCGACAGGGGCGCGTAGGCGGCGGTGAAGACCTGGTAGGCGGAGAAGGCGACGCCGATGGCGAAGATCGCCTTCGCGGCCCGGGCCGACTGCTCGGGCGGGTGGAAGAAAGGGTCGGTCCCGGCGGCGGGGGGTGGGAACGAGGACATGGGAGAGCCTCGAGGCGTGACGGACCGCAGCGGGGAAACGAAAAAAAGCGGGGCGCTTCCCGGCGGTTCCGGTCCGGCGCCCCGCGCTCCTTCGGTCCAGGGCGGCTACTTGATCAGGCCTTTTTCCTTATAGAAGCGCTCGGCCCCGGGGTGCAGGGGCACGGGCATGCCCCTTAGGGCGTTCTCCAGCTTGATGGCTTTGGCGGCGGCGTGGGCGGCCACCATCTGGTCCAGGTTCTCGAACATGGCCTTGGTCATCTTATACACCAGATCCGCCGGCACGCCCTCGTGGGTCACCAGGTAGTTGGCGATGGCGGCGGTGGGCACGTCCTGGGTCTGGCCCTCGTAGGTGCCGGCAGGGATGACGGCCGGCTGGTAGGCCGGATCGCCCACCTTGGCCACCACGTCGGGCGGAATGGGCACCACCACGATTCTCACCGCAGTGGCCAGATCCCGGATGGAGGCCACTCCCAGCCCCGCGGACTGAAGGGTGGCGTCGAGCTGACGGTTCTTGATCAGCTCCACCGACTCGCCGAAGGGAAGATACTCCACCTTGCCCAGGTCCTTGTACGAGAGGCCTGCGGCCTTGAAGACGGCCCGGGCGTTGAGTTCAGTGCCCGACTTGGGGGCGCCCACCGACACCCGCTTGCCCTTGAGGTCGGCCAGGGTCTTGATGCCCGATTCGGCGCTCGCCACGATTTGCACGTAGTTGTTATAGATGGCGGCGACCCCCCGCAGCTTCTTGAGGGGCGCCTTAAAGCCCGCCTCCTCGTTGCCGTTCCAAGCGTCCGACAAGGCGTCGCCCAGGGTGAAGGCGATTTCGCCGCGGCCGGCCTGGAGCAGGTTCAAGTTCTCCACCGAGGCCTTGGTGGACTGCACCGTGGACTTCGCTTCGGGAATCGCCTTGGTGTAGATCTGGGAGAGGGCTACGCCCAACGGATAGTAAATGCCGGCGGTGCCGCCGGTCAGCACATTGATGAACTGCTGCTGGGCGACGGCGGGTACAGCGGCCAGGACGGACAAGCTAAGCAGGATAAGGCGCAGGGTGCTGATCATCGGTTTCCTCCGGCTGTTTTCGGCGATCGGTTTGTTATCAGGCAGGTAGGGCCCGGAGCCCTGCCTTTTTTAACACGCGGCCGCTTGGGCTGACAACCCGTCGGCTGCGGTTCTGGGCCATAATCTGCCCTTTTTTTGGGAAGGGCGGCGCCCTCCGCGCTGCCCCCGGAAAGCTGTGCCTAGCCAGGACCTGGAGCGCCTCAAGATCGACCGCCGGCTCCCGCGCCGCCGCCGGCGCTTTGCGCCGGCGCTCATCGCCGTCGTCCTGGCCGTCGCCGCGGGCGCCTACTGGTACTTCTTCCAGGCGCGGGTGGAGGTGCGGGCCGCCACGGTAGTCCAGGTGTTCCCCTCCCAGAAATACACCCTGCTCAACGCCACCGGCTACGTGGTCCCCCAGCGCAAGGCGGCGGTGGCGTCCAAGGCCACCGGGCGCCTGGAATGGCTGGGGGTGGCGGAAGGCAGCCAGGTCCGGGCGGGTGAGCTCATCGCCCGGCTGGAGAATCGCGACGTGGTGGCCGCCCGGGACCAGGCGGCGGCCCAGTTGCGGGTGGCCCGGGCCAACCTGGCCCAGGCGGAGGCCGAGCTTGCCGACGCGCAGCGGGCCCTGGAGCGGACCCAGGAGCTGGCGGCCAAGAACTTCATCTCCCAGGCAGCCCTGGACCAGGCGGTGGCGCGCCGGGACAAGGCCGTCGCGGCGGTGGCCGGGGCGAAGGCCGCCATCGCCGTAGCGGAGGCGGGACTGCGCTCGGCCGAGATCGCTGTGGAGCAAACCCTGATCCGCGCCCCCTTCGATGGGGTGGTGCTGGTCAAGCACGCCAACATCGGCGACGTGGTCTCCCCCTTCAACCCCTCGCCCGAATCCAAAGGAGCGGTGGTGTCCATGGCGGACATGAGTACCCTGGAAGTGGAGACGGATGTCTCCGAGGCGAACCTGTCCAAGGTATCGGTGGGCCAGCCGTGCGAGATCCAACTGGACGCGCTGCCGGAGGCCCGTTTCGAGGGCGTGGTGCGGCGTATGGTGCCCACGGTGGACCGCTCCAAGGCCACGGTGCTGGTCAAGGTGGGTTTCGTCGAGTTGGATCCCCGGATCCTGCCCGACATGAGCGCTCGGGTCGCCTTCCTGTCCCGGTCTGTGCCCCCGGAGGAGCGTACCCCTCGCTTGGCGGTGGTGTCGGAGGCGATCATGGAACGAGACGGTCGCACCCTGGTGTTCGTCATCGATTCCTCAGGGCGCGCCGTCGCTACCCCCGTGGAAGTGGGCGAGCCCATCGGCGATCTCGTGGAGGTGCGCCGGGGGCTCGCGGCCGGCCAGACAGTGGTGAAATTGCCGCCCCGGGACCTGCGCGACGGGGCGCGAGTGGCGGTCGCGACTTCCTGACATGACCTCAGAAGAACCGCACGCGGAAGGGCCGCGCCGCAACGCGGTGGAGGTCCGGCATCTCTTCAAGGCCTACCGGCGCGACGGGCACGTCCTGCCCGTGCTCACCGACGTGAGCCTCGACGTTCCCGAAGGCGAGTTCCTCGCCCTGATGGGTCCCTCGGGGTCGGGCAAAAGCACCCTGCTTAACTTGATCGCCGGCATCGACCGTCCCGACGAAGGTCGTATCGTGGTGGCGGGGGAGGACATCACCCGGCTCACGGAGACGGATCTCGCTGACTGGCGCGCCGCCCACGTGGGCTTCGTCTTCCAGTTCTACAACCTGATCCCGGTACTCACAGCCCTGGAAAACGTAGAGCTACCCCTGCTCCTGACCGGGCTGCCCGGGTCCGAGCGGCGCGAGCGGGCCGCCGCGGCGCTGGCCCTGGTGGGGCTTGAGGACCGCCTGGCGCATTACCCTGCCCAGCTCTCCGGCGGGCAGCAGCAGCGGGTGGCCATCGCCCGCGCCATCGTTACCGACCCGACCCTGATCGTGGCCGACGAGCCCACCGGGGACTTGGACCGGGTCTCCGCCGGGGAAGTGCTCGATCTCCTGAACCGGTTGAACGGGGAGTTGGGCAAGACCATCGTCATGGTCACCCACGACCAGCGGGCCGCTGAGCGGGCCCACGTGGTGCGGCACCTGGAGAAGGGGGAGCTCAAGTAGCGTGTACACGCTCAAGCTCATCCTGCGCAACGCCTTGCGCCACAAGCTGCGCACGACGCTGACCGCCCTGGGCATCGTGGTGGCCATCGTCGCCTTTGGCCTCCTACAGACCATCGTGGACGCCTGGTACGCGGGGGCGGCGGGCGCTTCCGCCACGCGCCTCGTGACCCGCAACGCCATCTCCCTGGTGTTTCCCCTGCCCTTGAGCTACCAAGCGAAAATCCGTAGCGTTCCCGGGGTCACGGGCGTCTCTCACGCCAACTGGTTCGGCGGCGTTTACGTCTCGGAGAAAAATTTCTTCCCCCAGTTCGCGGTGGAGGCGGAGAGCTATTTCCGCCTATACCCCGAGTACCGAGTGCCCCAGGACCAATTCCGGGAGTTCCTGCGCGACCGCCGTGGCGCCATCGTGGGGCGCAAGACGGCGCAGACTTTCGGCTTCCGGATAGGGGACGTGGTGCCCCTCAAAGGTACCATCTACCCGGGCGACTGGCAGTTCGTGGTGCGGGGCATCTACACGGGGGCGGATTCCCGCACCGACGAGTCCCAGTTCTTTTTCCATTGGACCTATCTCAACGAGTACGTGCGGGAGCGGCTTCCGCGCCGGGCGGACACGGTGGGTGTCTACGTGGTGCAGGTGGCCTCCGCCGAGGACGTGCCGCGGGTGGCCGAGGCGATCGACGCCCTGTTCCGCAACTCCCTCGCCGAGACCCGCACCGAGAGCGAACAGGCGTTCCAGCTTTCCTTCGTGTCCATGACGGAGGCGATCCTGATCCTGATTCGGGTGGTCTCCTTCGTGGTGATCGCCATCATCCTGGCAGTGATGGCCAACACCATGGCCATGACCGCCCGGGAGCGGGCTTCCGAGTACGCGACCTTCAAGGCCCTGGGTTTCCGCCCGTCCTTCCTGGCGGGGCTCATCTTCGGCGAGTCCCTGGCCATCGCCGTGACGGCCGGCGCCCTCGGGATCGCCCTCACGTTTCCCGTCTCCCGACGCTTCGCCCAAGCCATGGGCACCCTGTTCCCGGTGTTCGAGGTCTCGGGCTCGACGGTGGCGCTGCAGCTCGCCTGCGCCTGCGCGGTGGGGGCGGCTGCGGCCGTGCTTCCGGCGTGGCGGGCGGCCCGGGTTCCCGTGGCGGAGGGGCTGCGCAACATCGGATAAGCCCATGGCGGTTCCGCTCTCCTACTCGATCCGCAACCTGCGCACCCGTCGGCTCACTACGGCCCTCACGGCGGGCGGCATGGCGCTGGTGGTCTTCGTGTTCGCTACGGTGCTGATGCTGGAGGCGGGCCTGCGGGCGACCCTGGTGCAGACGGGTACCTACGACAACGTGGTGGTGACTCGCCGCGCCGCCGGCACCGAGGTGCAGAGCTCGGTGGAACGGGTGCAAGCCATGATCGTGGAGGCCCAGCCGGAAGTGGCCCTCGCCCCGGACGGCGCGCCTTTCGCCTCCCGCGAGACGGTGGTACTGATCACCCTGCCCAAGCGCTCGAGCGGCGACCCGTCCAACGTGGTGATTCGGGGCGTCGGGCGTCACGGCCTGCAGCTTCGCTCCCAGGTGCGGCTGGTGGAAGGGCGGCTGTTCCGGCCCGGGGCCTCCGAGATCATCGCCGGCCGCGCCATCGCCGAGCGCTTCGTCGGTGCCGGCATTGGTGAACGGCTGCGCTTCGGCATGCGCGACTGGGCGGTGGTGGGGATTTTTGATGCCGAGGGAATGGGCTTCGATTCCGAGGTGTGGGGCGATGCCGACCAGCTCATGCAGGCTTTCCGCCGCAACGCTTATTCTTCGGTGGTGCTCAAGCTCTCCGACCCGGCCGCATTCGACGCCTACAAACGCCGCGTCGAGGCGGACCCGCGGCTCACGGTAGAAGCGAAGCGGGAGGCACAATTCTACGCCGACCAGTCCCAAGTGCTGGCCGACTTCATCCGTATCCTGGGGATAACACTCTCCGTCATCTTTTCCATCGGCGCGGTGATCGGCGCCATGGTCACCATGTATTCCGCAGTGGCCAACCGCACGCGGGAGATCGGCACCCTGCGGGCTCTGGGGTTTCGCCGCGCAAGCATCTTGGCCGCGTTCCTGGCCGAGTCGGTGGCTCTTGCCCTGGCGGGCGGCGCGGCCGGACTCGTCGCAGCCTCCCTCATGCAGTTCGTGACCGTGTCTACCACCAACTGGCAGTCGTTCTCGGAGCTCGCCTTCCGCTTCACCCTGACGCCCGGGATCGTGATGCAATCGCTCCTTTTCTCCGCCCTCATGGGCCTCGCCGGCGGCTTCCTTCCCGCGCTGCGAGCCTCCCGGCTCAACATCGTGGACGCCCTGCGGGAGGCGTAAACCGCGACGCCCGGCGTTCCACCTAGTCTGTCAGGTTGAAGGACTACTGGTAAATAGTGACGATTTACTGTCGAAAGGAAGGCCATGCCTTGGACCGGTCAAAACTAAAATTGAAAATATATGAACGGCAGCGTATCCGTCGACACCACGGTCAACGCGTAAACGCAGCAGGAAAATGCAGCGGCTTTCGCGATGGGTGAAAGTCGGGAAACCACGTCATAGAGCGAGCTATCCAATTTTTTTGGCGTGAAGTGGATTAAGGCCCCCACCGCAAGAGCTAGATAGCCTTGCCAATAAGGTGGCGTGCTATCCTCGGTCCACGAAAGAACGGTCGTTATGTAACTCGCCGCCTCGGACAGGGACTCGGTGATAAACAAGACCCTAGCGAGGGAAACAAAGCTGAATACGAGGAATATCCGAACCACCAGCAGAAGATTTGTGGGGAGCTGCGGGCTTAGACTCATCGCTTTGTTTCGTCCCCTTGCAATCCGCTCAATGCACACCAGGGCTCCGTGCGCAGCTCCGTACAAGACGAAATTCCACCCGGCACCGTGCCATAGGCCGATGGCGACGAAGGTGACGATTATGTTGAGATACACATTGCCACGTTTCGAGCCGCCCAGAGAGAAAAAGAGGTAGTCTCTGAAAAAACTAGACATGGAAATATGCCAGCGCTGCCAAAAGTTGGAGACACTGGTTGCAAGGTAAGGACGATCAAAGTTCATGGGCAAGTCGTACCCGAACAGCCGCGCGCTGCCCCTGGCAATGTCCGTATACCCAGAAAGATCAAAGTAGATTTGAAAGCTGTAGGCGTAGAGGGCAAGCAGGAGGAACCAGGATGGATACTGCTCCGTTGCCACCAAAGCAGGATTGACTAGATAGGCTGCTAAAGTGTCGGCGAAAACGATTTTCTTCACTAAGCCCTTTGTTATCAGATAAAAGCCTTCGTTGAGATACTCTAGTGTCGCCTGCGCTGGACCATGGCGCAGTTGAGGCAGGAGTACGCCCGCTCTTGAAATTGGACCAGAAGTGACGTGAGGGAAGAAGGCGATAAATAAGGCAAAATCTCGTAAAGATGGCGGCTCAGTGTGCGGTGGTCACGGTAGCTTGGACAGCCACCGGGGAGGAATAAGCTAAGGCTGGTGCCGGAGATATGGTTTTGACTT
>NZ_JBQACR010000149.1:0-382 GCF_051905455.1 Pelomicrobium sp. G1 | reverse complement strand
CCTTTGATCCATGTTACGCCCCGAAGCCCACCGCTTATTGATCCAAATCAAAGGCCGAGCCCCTTCCTTGGTGGAAAGTGCCCTATGCGAATGGCAAACAGTGGAACCGATACGAGGGAAAGGGCAGGGTTCCCGGAGCCGACCCTTCCGCGCCTTTCCAATCCCCTCCTGCGCTATTTCCTGGCCACGCGCCCGGCGTTCCTGAGCGTGACCCTGTTCGCCTGGGCGGTGGGCCTGGCCGCGGCCTTCGGGAGCGGCTTGAGCCTTTCGCTGGGCCTCGCGGCGGTCACCCTCGTTTTCGCCCTCGTCGCCCACGCCGGGGTGAACGTGCTCAACGACTACTACGACGCCCTCAACGGCACCGACGCCATCAACACCGAAC
>NZ_JBQACR010000148.1:0-383 GCF_051905455.1 Pelomicrobium sp. G1 | reverse complement strand
AGCAGGCTTGCGCGTCGTGGAGGAGGGCGAGGTCGCCTGCCCCTTCGTCTTCCCGAGCAGCGAGGCCTCGTGGCGCGGAAACTCCAGCGCCGGGGTCAACCAAGCGGCCATTGCTCACAGCGGGGAAGAAGCAGTGAGAGCTGTTTATGCGAATGCCGACCGCGCCCACATGCGCCTGGATGGGAGTGTCCGCTACGACAATGTCTTTCTCTGGGCTTCCGGCGAACGACCGTAGCGATGGACGCCCGTGACTGCGTGCTAACGACCGGTTGCAGCGGACGGCCCGCCATTTAACGGCTCAAGCAGGATCGCAGCTTTTCAGGGCCATCACGAAGCGACTCCTTGGGCACCAAAGAAGATCCCGCGACCCCCGCCTTCTGGGA
>NZ_JBQACR010000147.1:0-384 GCF_051905455.1 Pelomicrobium sp. G1 | reverse complement strand
ACGTGGAGCGGCTCGGGGCAACCGGCTGCGCCTGCATCGGCAACGGCCGCAACGACCATCTGATGCTGAAGGCGGCGGCGTTGGCGATCGCCATCGTGCAGCAGGAAGGCGTTTGGGCAGGCACTCTAATGAGCGCGCAGGTGATCGTGGGGGATATTCGCGACGCCCTGGATCTGCTTCTCTACCCTCAGCGACTGGTTGCCACCTTGCGAGGATGAGCCGGTGGACTTGGACGCTTCGTTCGGTTGGGGCAATGCGAAGGGCGTTCTCGCGTGCCAGGTGTGACAGAAGGAGCCGAGAGACTTGAGGAAGGCGCGTGAAACAACAACCCCGTTTTTGCCTTGAATGCTTCGCTCTGATCCCTGCAGAATCGCGGATCTGCCC
>NZ_JBQACR010000146.1:0-385 GCF_051905455.1 Pelomicrobium sp. G1 | reverse complement strand
CCGGCGCGGACGTGTCACGGCGGAAGTTTTGGACCCCCGCACCGTGACGTTCTCCTACGGCGCTCTGGATGGACTGCCGCGCCGTACACGCCTTTGCCTTGACCCGGTGCCGGATCAGCTGAGGGCGGAGCGCGCCGAATTCGTGTTCGACCTCGAGCACAAGGAGCGCCGGCCCGTGTTTGTGACCGTCCAATGCTTGGTGGGCGAGCGGCCGCCGCCTCGGCAGGAGGGCTTCTTCAGCGCCATGCGCCAGGCCCGCAAGGCACTCGTGGGCGCAGCCGCCCGCGCGGCAGCGGTGGAAACTTCCAACAGCGTGTACAACGAGGTGCTATGCCGCTCCATGGCCGACATCACCATGCTGGTGACGGACACGGCCCAGGGGGCG
>NZ_JBQACR010000145.1:0-385 GCF_051905455.1 Pelomicrobium sp. G1 | reverse complement strand
CGCCTGCCGAAACGCCCGCAGATATCCACCACCTTCTTCACCAGCTCAGCATTGCTCTGAGCCAGTCGGTTCTTGTCAAATTTGATGTTGTCTTCCAGACCTGTGCGGCAGTGTCCGCCTCTTTCCAGACACCATAGATTGACCTCGAACTGATGCCGACCGATACCAGCGGCAGTCCAGGTAGCACCGGGAAGTACCTCCTGCAGTTCGGAAACTAGGAAATCCAATATCGAGCGCCGCGCCGGCATTGCATTGGGTATGCCCATCACGAATTGGACATGGACCGGTGGTTTCAAAAACCCCTTTTTGACCAGCTCAGCCGCGTTATAGAGCATCGCCAAATCGAAGACCTCAATCTCTGGTTTGATGTCGTACTGCAACATCA
>NZ_JBQACR010000144.1:0-388 GCF_051905455.1 Pelomicrobium sp. G1 | reverse complement strand
GCATTTTATGATATCGATTACAACCCATTACCCTCTCGATAAGTGACTCCCATCAATAATAAATTGTTATTGCGTAGCAAGTTCCATATTTTTGACTTGACAAATCCCCTTGCTTCGCCAAATATTTTGTAATCGATTACAGATACAAGGCCCATTCCTCATGGCTATCCAATACCTCAAAAAGGCATCCAAGACTCCCGAAACGGAAACCGGCGCCGCCCAAAAAGTCGTGGGTAAGATGCTGGCCGAGATCGAGCGGCGTGGCGAGCAAGCGGTGCGCGAATACGCCCGGAAGCTCGACCATTGGACTGGCGAGATCCTGGTCAGCCCCGAGGAGGTGGAACGTCGCACCCGGGACATACCGGCGGAGACCAAGCGCGACATCGAA
>NZ_JBQACR010000143.1:0-390 GCF_051905455.1 Pelomicrobium sp. G1 | reverse complement strand
AAGTCCAACGGCAAAAATCGAAGGGGAACGTGATGGAAATGGTATTGGATCAGTGGGCGAAACTCAACGAAGCCAATCTCAACGCGACGCTGCGGTGCGCAGCCGTCTCGACGGAAGCCGCGCGGCGGTTATGCGAGCTGCAGATACAGGCGATCGGCAAGGCGTGGACCGAAGGCGCCGAAGGCGCGGTGGCGTTCGCGAGGGATGGCGATGTGTTCAAGGCGTTGCGCGTTTGGCCGAGCCTGTGCGACGCAGGGCTGCACCAGATGGCGCAACTGCCGCAGATGGCCATCGAGATGACGGCCCAGGCGCAAGCGGAAATCCTCAAGGCGGTAAACGAGGATCTGGCGCTCATGGCAAGAATGATGACCGAAAATCTCAAGGCGCTGA
>NZ_JBQACR010000142.1:0-391 GCF_051905455.1 Pelomicrobium sp. G1 | reverse complement strand
AGCTGCTGCTTACTTTCTTGCACTCACGTCGAATTCGTAGAGCTCCTTCTTCGAGTTTCGCTTTCTAATGGGTGTGATGCGTGCATCCCGAAACCCAGCTTCTGTGAGCATGTCAGCGAACAGTCGCTCGACCGGGACAACTGTGTCATAGAAACGCGAATTTCCGACGATGTAGTGAACGGTTCCACCCACAGCCAAAAGACCCGCTATGTCCTTGATATGCTGCCACATGTCTTCGAAGTACTTAGCGACGTAGTTTGACAACAACGCTCCGCTCTTCTTATTGGCTCCCCGAATCGCGCACAGGATTCGGTCGAAGTAAGACGGACAAAACCCCGAGGATGGCCGTTGCCACTCCGCAAGCCTACTCGTAGCAATGCCCCAGGTACCA
>NZ_JBQACR010000141.1:0-393 GCF_051905455.1 Pelomicrobium sp. G1 | reverse complement strand
CCCCTTGGCCAGGCGGGCGGTCCACGCGGCCTTGTCCTTGATTTGAGGCGCGTCCGACAAGGGATTGGCGTGGCAGTCCCGGCAGTTGGCGAGCCAGACGGCGCGGCCGAGCCGTAGCTGCGGATCGTCAAATTTGGGGTACGCTGCGCCCGGCTCTCCCGCCGCAGGCATGGCGACGAGCGTAAACAGCGCAGCCCATCGGCTTGGCTTCACCGTCGCCTCACTTCATGGGGATGCGCACCACGACGCCGCCCATCACGTCGCCCATCTTGAAGTCGCGGCGCGGGCTGTCCTTGTGATCGTTGTGGCAGGCGATGCAGGCCTTGGCCACGGCTTTGTCGGGATAGACCGCCGTGAAGTATTTCTTCCCGCCCAACGTTTCCTCCTTGTAGA
>NZ_JBQACR010000140.1:0-394 GCF_051905455.1 Pelomicrobium sp. G1 | reverse complement strand
CGCTTGAAGAGCACGGGCCAGTAGAGCCAATGGGCGAGACCGAGACCGTAGGGCTCGTCGTCGTGGTCCGCGCCGGTCGCATGCCACCAGAATTTTCTTGGCGGCAGCCGCTCTCCGGGGTTCGGGTTGGCGCTAGTGCGCAGCCTGAGGTCCCCGTCCGCGCCGAAGGCGAAGCGGCGGCGGTCGCGCACCTTGATGGCGTCGATGACCACGCGACCGTCCTCGAGCCCCCAGAGCAGCTCGGCGACCGCGTAGCCGTAGAAGACGCCGTAGAGCATGCGATCGGTGACCGCGTACCAGTGGCTGCGCTAGAGCTGCTGCCGCAGGAACTCGGCGGCCTGGCGATCGATGCGGCGGTCGCCTCCCGGGCGCACCTCCCACTCCCGGGACACGA
>NZ_JBQACR010000013.1:0-119593 GCF_051905455.1 Pelomicrobium sp. G1 | reverse complement strand
ATGCCGCCAGCGTTCAATCTGAGCCAGGATCAAACTCTCCAGTTCAATTCCGATCCGCCCGACATCCCCACCCCCCCAACGGGGAGGCGGAAACTGCGGGCCAAGGCTCATCCCACTCAAAGTCCTCGAAAACCCCCCTCTACTCCAACCTCAAAGGAGGCTCCCGTGACAGAACTCCTCGGCATGAGCCCAAGCTTCAGGGTCCTTCAAAGCCGCTGCTCAAAAGCGCACCCCACGACCCCTCTAACCCGTGCCCACACCGATCGGCTGTTCGATTGTTAAAGAGCAATGGTTGCGGGGGAAGGATTTGAACCTACGACCTTCGGGTTATGAGCCCGACGAGCTACCAGACTGCTCCACCCCGCGCCCGAAAGAGAAAAGAATTGTAGCTTGCAGTGGTGGAGAGAGTCAACGCTGCCACGGCAGGGGAAAAATTTAGCCGCTCCCGACCTCCCGCCCCCTTCACAACAATATTTTCTTCAATGAAACAAAAAGATACAAAAAATCTGCGTGCTTTCCGCAAGCTTATCGGAAAAACCGTTCGCTACTACGGCATTCCCTACATCGTGGTGGAAATCCTCGAGGAGGGGCCCGCTCTGGTCCTAGAACCCCAGCAAGGCGGAGAGTCGATCCAGCCGGACAGCTACGGCCGCCCCCGGCGTACGGCCCCGGAACCTGTCGTGGTGGAGCTTTCCGCCGGTTTCTGGACGAAAGGACGGCTACCCGAGGGATTGGAGCTTCCATGAAGCTCCTCCGGAAGCCACAAAATTCCCTTTTATCCATCAATAAAATAAATGCATCAAGCCGTGAGGGGCACCATGCTATTTTCCTCTGGCGAAAAAAACAGAGAAGCTTGGCCAGGAGGCGGAGAAAATGCCCAGGTTGGTGAATCCCCACGGAGGGGGAGGTCTTAAGCCCCTGTTGCTCCCCGACGAGGCTCGCGAGGAAGAACTAAAGCGGGCGCGGAGTTTGCCCGCAGTCCGCCTTTCTTCCCGGGAAAAAGGCGACCTCATCATGCTCGGGATCGGCGGCTTCACGCCCCTGGACGGGTTCATGACGCGGGCCGATTGGGAAGGGGTATGCGACGGCTACAAGACCGCCAGCGGCCTCTTCTGGCCCATTCCCATCACCCTCTCCACCGACGAGGTCACGGCGCAGAGCATCCGAGCTGGCATGGAAATCGCCCTGGTGGACGGGGACGCCGGCGCCATCATGGCGACCATGAAGGTCACCGAGAAGTACACCATCGATAAGGCCCACGAGTGCATGATGGTGTACAAGACCACGGACCCGGAACACCCCGGGGTAAAAATGGTGATGGACCAGGGGCCGGTGAACCTGGCGGGTCCAGTGAGGCTGCTTTCCGAAGGCGACTTCCCGGCCCGGTACCCGGGCATCTACATGACCCCCGCCCAAACCCGGGCGATCTTCGAGAAGAAGGGGTGGGCGACGGTGGCGGCGTTTCAGACCCGCAATCCCATGCACCGTTCTCATGAATATCTGGTGAAGATCGCCATCGAGGTCTGCGACGGCGTCTTGATCCACAGCCTGCTCGGCAACCTCAAGCCGGGAGACATCCCGGCGGAGGTTCGGACGCGGGCGATCGCCGCCCTCATCGATAATTACTTCGTGAAGGACACGGTCGTTCAGGCGGGCTATCCCCTCGATATGCGCTATGCAGGCCCCCGCGAGGCGCTGCTGCATGCCGTCTTCCGTCAGAACTACGGGTGCTCCCATCTCATCGTCGGGCGAGACCACGCCGGGGTCGGAAGCTATTACGGCCCCTTCGATGCCCATCGAATTTTCGACGAGATTCCTCGAGACGCCCTGGAGATCAGGCCGCTCAAGATCGACTGGACTTTCTGGTGTTACCGGTGCGGTGGCATGGCTTCCGCCCGCACCTGCCCCCACGAAGACCGGGATCGGTTGCTGCTGTCGGGCACCAAGCTGCGCAAAGCCCTATCCGAGGGGCTGGAGATTCCGAACGAGTTCAGCCGGCCGGAGGTATTGGCCATCCTCCGCGAATACTATAGCGGCTTGAAAGACGAGGAGCGGGTAGAAGTGAAGCTCAGCGGACACTCGGCGCGCTGAGCGCGTTTTGAACCGAGGGGAGAATCCCTTCCCATAGTTTCATCAACCGGGAGATCGCGATGCCAACCTACGTGCGAACCGACAAGTGCGACGGATGCAAGGGCCAGGACAAGACCGCCTGTATGTACATCTGTCCTCACGATCTGATGCTGCTCGACAAGGACGGCTCCCTGACCGGCCACGCGATGAAGGCCTTCAACCAAGAGCCGGAGCAGTGCTGGGAATGTTATTCCTGCGTGAAGATCTGCCCACAGAACGCGATCGAGGTCCGGCATTACGCGGACGTCGTTCCCTTGGGCGCTTCGGTGCAACCGCTGCGCGGCACCGACTCGATCATGTGGACCATCAAGTTCCGCAACGGTACGGTCAAGCGCTTCAAATTTCCGATCCGCACCACTCCCGAAGGCTCGATCGATCCCTATGCCGGCAAACCCGCGGCCAACATGGCGGAAATCGAGGATCACGGCTCGCTCTTCACCCACGGGACCCACAAGTGCGACATGAGCCAGTTCGTCCATTCCTGATGGAGTGCTGGCGAAAGCAAAAGACGGGACGCGGCTGACCGACCCGGCCGCAGGCGGTCGGGCACAGGGGATTACGAAAAGGCACGGGACACATGGCTAACGAATACGTATTTGGCAATCCGGAAATCATCCAGGAGGAAGTGGACATCCTTATCATCGGCGGCGGCATGGCGGCCTGCGGTTGCGCCGTGGAAATCATGCGCTGGGCCGAGGGGACCGGCCTCAAGATCAAGCTGGTGGACAAGGCGGCGCTGTCGCGTTCCGGCGCGGTGGCCCAAGGGCTGTCCGCCATCAACACTTACGTGGGCGAGAACGACCCGGCGGACTACGTCCGCTACGTGCGCAACGACCTCATGGGCATCATCCGCGAGGACCTGGTGTACGACATCGGCCGGCATGTGGACGACTCCGTGCACCTGTTCGAGGAATGGGGCCTGCCCATCTGGAAGCAGCCTGGCGACGAGGACAAAAAACTCACCGAGGGCGGAAAGCCGGTGCGCTCGGGCCGCTGGCAGATCATGATCAACGGGGAGTCCTACAAGTGGATCGTCGCCGAGGCCGCCAAGAAGGCGCTCGGCATGGAGAACATCCAGGAGCGGGTGTTCATCGTCCGGCTGGTAACCGACAAGAACGATCCCAATCGGGTCGCCGGCGCCGCCGGCTTCTCGGTGCGGGAGCACAAGCTGTACATCTACAAGTTCAAGTGCTGCCTGCTCGCGTGCGGCGGGGCGGTGAACGTGTTCCGGCCGCGCTCCGTGGGCGAAGGGACGGGGCGCGCCTGGTATCCGGTGTGGAACGCGGGATCCACCTACGCCATGGCGGCTGAGTGCGGCGCCGAAATGACGATGATGGAGAACCGCTTCGTGCCGGCGCGCTTCAAGGATGGCTACGGCCCGGTGGGCGCCTGGTTCCTGCTGTTCAAGGCCAAGGTGATGAACGGCCTGGGCGAGGATTACAACACGGCCAACGCGGGCGAGATCAAGGACACCAAGCGCTTCGGCAAATACGGCCAGGGCGTCCCGGGAACCTGCCTGCGCAATCACCTCATGCTCAAGGAGATGCGCGAGGGCCGGGGCCCGATCTTCATGGACACGCCCACGGCCCTGGCAAAGCTCGCCGAGAACATGACGCCTAAAGAAATCAAGCACCTGGAGGCGGAGGCATGGGAGGACTTCCTCGACATGACCATCTCCCAGTGCGGGATTTGGGCGGGCGAGAACATCGAGCCGGATAAAAAGCCCTCCGAGATCATGCCGACCGAGCCGTATCTCCTGGGATCCCACGCCGGCTGCGCCGGTATCTGGGTCTCGGGGCCGACCGATCTGCCCGGGGTTCCGAAGGAATGGTCCTGGGGCTACAACCGCATGACCACGGTGAAGGGACTTTTCACCGCTGGCGACGGCGTCGGAGCTTCCGGCCACAAGTTCTCCTCCGGCTCCTTCACCGAGGGCCGGATAGCCGCCAAGGCGATGGTGAAGTTCGCCCTGGACAACAAGGACTGGAAGCCGGAGCTGTCGCGCAGCGTGGATGAGCTGGTGGAGGAGGTCTACCGGCCGGTGAGAACCTACCTCCAGTACAAGGACTACACCACGGCCATCGACGTCAACCCCCATTACATCACACCCAAGATGTTGCAGTTCCGTCTGCAGAAGATCATGGACGAGTACGTGGGCGGCGTTTCCACCTGGTACCAGACCAACGCCAAGATGCTGGAGGTGGCCGAAGGCAAGCTGGAGATGCTCAAGGAGGACTCCCTCAAAATGCGGGCCAAGGATCTCCACGAGCTGCTGCGGGCGTGGGAGAACTACCATCGCATCATCGCCGCAGAGTGCCACATGAAGCATATCCAGTTCCGCCAGGAGACCCGGTACCCGGGGTACTACTACCGGACCGACTTCAATTACGTAGACGACGACAACTGGAAGTGCTTCGTCAACTCGACGTACGACCGCCAGACTAAGAAGTGGGCCCTTAAAAAGGTGCCCTACGTTCAGTTGATCAAGGACTGACCGCGGTCGTTTCGTGAGCTTCCAGGGGGTCCCGGGGGGTCAGCGTCTCCGGGACCCTTTTGCTTTGATACTTTTCGTGCCATGAGCGAATTCCACGAGCCGCAACCATCGAGCCCCATCGTGCCGGTACAGCTCGGGCTGGACGATAAGTTCCGGTTCCGCTGCCATCGCGGCATCGCCTGTTTCAACAAGTGCTGCGAAAACATCGACATCCTGCTCACGCCTTACGACATCCTGCGCCTCAAGAACCGCCTTGGCCTCACCTCGCGGGAGTTCATCGAGCGCTACACCGTGGATTGCACGCTGGACGCCCACGGCATGCCGGGGTTGAAGCTCAAGACCCGGGAGGCGAGCACTGCCTGCCGGTTCCTGGCGCCCGAGGGCTGCAGCGTGTACGCTGATCGCCCCGCCGCCTGCCGCTACTACGCCCTGGGGCTCATGGCCATGCGCAAGAAGGACTCTCCCGTGGAGGAGGACTCCTATTTCGTGGTCAAGGAGGCCCATTGCCTGGGGCACTTCGAGCCGAAAGTGCAGACCGTCCGCGAATACCGCGTCGAACAAGGGGTCGACGTGTACGACGAGATCAATCGCGAATGGAAAAGCATCATCCTCAAGAAGCGCTCCAGCGGGCCCACCCTCGGGCGTCCCTCCCAGCGCAGCTTCGAGCTCTTCTTCCTCGCGAGCTACGACGTGGACGGATTGCGGGAATTCGTGCAGAGCCCGTCGTTTCAGGAGGTATTCGACATCCCGCCGCAGGAATTGCAGGAGATCGTGGCCGGCGACGTGAAACTGCTGCAGTTTGGCTTCCGCCTGCTGAAACAGGTTCTCTTCGGAGAACGGACCATCGCCATCAAGCCCGCCGCGGTGGAAAAGCGCCGGGAGCGTTACCAGCGCAAGCTCCGGGAACAGGCTGAGCGAAAGGCGCAGCAACTGGCCGAGGAGCAGGATCGGGTTTACGACAGCCTCGATTGAGCCCCGTGCATGCCAATGATTTCGCCGCCGAATCGCTGCTGATCGAGCAAGAGCCCTACTATCAACCGGTCGGCAGCGAAATCGCCCTGTTCGAGGCCGCCTACGCGAGCCAGATCCCCGTATTGCTCAAGGGGCCGACCGGCTGCGGCAAAACCCGCTTCGTGGAGTACATGGCTTGGCGGCTCAAGCGGCCCCTGATCACGGTCTCCTGCCACGACGATCTCACCGCCTCCGACCTGGTCGGACGCTATCTCATCACCAACAACGAGACCGTGTGGATCGACGGCCCCCTCGCCCGGGCGGTGCGCTGCGGCGGCATCTGTTACCTGGACGAGATCGTGGAGGCGCGTAAGGATACTACCGTGGTCATTCATCCCCTCGCCGACGACCGGCGCTGCCTGCCGATCGAGAAACGCGGCGAGGTGCTGAAAGCGCCCAGGGAATTCGTACTGGTGATCTCCTACAATCCGGGTTACCAGAGCGTGCTCAAGGAGCTCAAGCACAGCACCCGCCAGCGGTTCGTGGCCATCGAGTTCGCTTACCCGGAGCCCGAGCTGGAGAAGACGATCCTCATGCGGGAGGCCGGGATCGACGGGCAAACGGCGGAAAAGCTGGTCAAGCTCGCGGCCATGACCCGCAGCCTTAAGGGCAACGGGCTGGACGAGGGGGCGAGCACCCGGCTGCTGGTCCACGCCGGCAAGCTGATCGCCAAGGGTGTGGATCCCCGGGCCGCCTGCCGCGGCGCCGTCGCCCAGGCGCTATCCGACGAGCGCGACATGCTGATCGCAGTCGATGAGCTCATCTCCACCCTCTTCTGAGCCGCTGCCGCGCGCCGCGCTGGAGGAGCGGCTGGAGGAGCAGCTCAACCCGGTTTTGACTTCCCGCCGCACAGCCGCGGGTCTCGCGGCGGCGCTGGCCTCCCTCGGCGTGGAACAGCAGGACTTCGTGCTGCATTGGGTCACCGTGGTCGCTAAATGCAACGCGGAACTCGCCTACCAGTTCGCGGCGCTGGCGCCCCAGGCCCTGGCCCTGCTGGGGCCCGAAGGCACGGAGGAGTGGCTGATCGGCGCCATGGACGTCTACGACAGGCAGGGCTTGTATTCCGCGTCCGCGACGCTGAAAGCGCTCCCCTCCTTCGTCGAACGCCATCGCAGCCGGGAGCGGTGCGCCCGGCTCGAGGAGGTGGCGCCGGTGCTGGAGCTGTTCCTGTGCGGGCTTTCCGGCCGGCGGCTGCGGGTGGCGGCGGCCGAGGTCGCCACCACGGACACAGAAACCGTCTACCTGCCCCCCTTTCTCGCCCGCTTTCCGACCCGAGCGGAGAATTTCCAGCTCTACAAGGCTACTGCGGCCCATCTGTGGGCACAGTCCCGGTTCGGCACCTTCAACCTGCCGCGTAAGGCGTATCCGGCGGGAGAGCATGCCCTGAAACTGCTCAACGTGCTAGAGGCGATCCGCCTGGGGGCCTGCATCACCCGCAGCTTCCCCGGTTTGGGCCGCCTTTTGGAGGCGTTAAGGGCGCGCGAGCCCCTGGCGCCGGTCCCGGGCCTGGAGCGGCTCGCGGTGCCGGGGGCCACCGTGGCCGACAGCCTGGCGCTACTCGCGAGCGCTATCCATCACTTGGACGATCCCGGTTGGTGCTACCTGGGACGGCTTCAACCGGAGCGTGCCTTCGCGGTCCGGGAAGCGCGCCTTGCGCGGGAGCGGAAAGCCTTGCAGCGGGCCCTGGCCCGGCTCGCCTCCGAACAGTCTCCGCCGAGGCCGACGGCCGCCCGCCGGGCCCCGCCCCGATGGTCGGTGCGCATCGAGGATGAAGGGATGAAGTTCGACGCCCGCGTGGAGCTGGACGGGATGCCCGTTAACGTCCCGCCCGAAGTGCACAACCTGATCCAGTCCATCGTCCAGGACCTGGGCGAGCTTCCCCCAGAATACATGGTACCGGCGGGAGATGCCGGGACCCCCAGAGGAGCGCTCCGGCGCTTCGAGGCGGCCGGGAAAGCGCCGGAAGCGGTCCAGGGAGAGAAGGTCTATCTCTACGACGAGTGGGATTTCCGCCGCCGGCACTACCGGCGGGAGTGGTGCACCCTGCGGGAGCTGGACGTGCATCCGGCGACGCCCGAGTTCGCCCAGGCCACCTTGGAAAAATATCGGCACCAGGTCGCCCAGCTTCGACGCACGTTCGAGGCGTTGCGGCAGGAGCAGCGGCGCCTGCGCAAAGAACCCTTCGGGGACGACGTGGACCTCGACGCGCTGGTGGAATCCTTCGTCGATCTGCGCCAGGGGCTGGAGCTGCCGGCGCGGCTGTTCGTGGAGCACCGCCGCGCCGACCGCCATGTGGCGGCGTTGTTCGTCGTGGACATGAGCGGCTCCACCAAAGGCTGGATCAACGACGCGGAGCGGGAGGCCCTGGTCATGCTGTGCGAGGCCCTGGAGGCACTGAGAGACCGCTACGCCATCTACGGCTTCTCCGGCATCACCCGCAAGCGCTGCGAATTCTACCGGGTCAAGCGCTTCGACGAGCCCTACGGCGAGGCGGTCAAGTCCCGCATCGGCGGCATCATTCCCCTGGACTACACCCGCATGGGACCGGCGCTGCGCCACGCCGCCCGCCTGCTGGAAGCAGTGGAAGCCCGAACCAAGCTCCTGATTACCCTCTCCGACGGGAAGCCCGACGATTACAGCGACGAGTACCGGGGGGAGTACGGGATCGAAGACACGCGCCAGGCGCTCCTGGAAGCGAAGCGCTTGGGCATCTATCCCTATTGCATCACCATCGACAGGGAGGCGCGGGACTACCTGCCACATATGTACGGCGAAGTGAACTACACGGTGGTGGACGACCCGGGGAAGCTCCCCCTCAAGGTGGCCGACATCTACCGCCGGCTCACCTTCTGAACCACCTCAGCGGCCCCCGCGCACCCAGTCGATCACCGGCCTCCATTGTTCCGTGTCCCGCTCCGCCAGGTAGCGCGGGAGGTCGAAGACGCTCTGCCCCAGGAACGCGGCGTTGGTATAGATCACCGTGTCCCGGAGGATGGCTAGGATGGGTAGGTCGTACTGCTTGAGGAACGCTTCCAGCGTGGCGGCGGCCCGGGTGCGGGGATCCACCCGCACCCCCACCACTCCCACCGGAAGCCTGCGGCCGCGCATCGCCTTCTCCGAGAGCAACGCGTCCAGAAAGTCCCGGGTCGCCGCCATGTCGAACACCGAGGGCTGGACCGGGATGAGCACCTTGTCGGCCAGCCGCAGGGCGTGCTCCAGATTCTTGCCGTGGAGCCCGGCCGGCGTGTCGATCACCACCCAGCTCCGGTCGCCCGAGTCCCGGTCTTTCGGGTCGCCACCGTCCAGCCGCGCCACCCGGGGCAGATGGTCGGGCCGGATCGACAGCCAGGTCAGGGCCGACTTCTGCCGGTCGATGTCCCAGAGGTAGACCCGCTCCCGGGCGGCGGCGAGACCCGCAGCCAGGTTGGTGGCCACGGTGGTCTTGCCGCTCCCTCCCTTCGGATTGGCCACCAGGATTGCGCGCATGGCCCGTTGCCTTTCAAGCGACCCGCTGCGCCCGCTCGGGGGAGGGGACTTCCTGGGCAAGGGGATCTTCGGCCGGTACTTCTTCCGCGGCTGTTTCTCCGGGTCGAGCCTCGGCCGGGAGAGAATCGGCGCCGCGCTCCACCAGCCCTGCCAGGTCCTCCAACGGCGGCAGCTCCTCCAGGGAGCGCAAGTCCAAGTCGTCGAGAAACGCCTTGGTGGTGCCGAACAGGGCCGGCCGCCCAGGCACGTCCCGATGGCCCACCACCTCGATCCAGCCCCGCGCCTCCAGGGTCTTGATCACCTGGGGCGAGACCGACACGCCCCGGATCTCCTCGATGTCGCCCCGGGTCACCGGCTGCCGGTAAGCGATGATGGCCAGGGTCTCCATCACCGCCCGGGAGTACTTGGGCGGTTTCTGGGGATTGAGCCGGTCGAGATAGCGCTGGTACTCGGGGCGGGAGCGAAAACGCCAGCCGCTCGCCACGCAAGTGAGCTCCACGCCTCGGCCAGCCCAGTCCTGGCGCAACTCTTCCAGCAGCTTGCGGACAAGATCGGCCCCGAGGTCCTCGTCGAAGAGCCTGCGCAGCTCGGAAATCCCGAGGGGTTCGCCCGCCGTGAGCAGCGCCGTCTCGAGGATCTTCTTGATCTCGGCGAGATTAATCGGGGGTGAGGAAGTTGATGGTTCGGACATAGATGTTCCCAAAGGCCTCTCGCTGGGTGACCTCCACCAGGCGCTCCTTGGCCAGCTCCAGCAGGGCCAGGAACGTGACCACCAGCACCGGAACGCCCGCCTGCGGGTCGAACAGCGACTCGAATTCGACGAAATCCCGTCCCGCGAGCTGCCGTAGGATGCGGGTCATGTGCTCCCGTACCGACAACGCCTCCCGGGTCACGCGATGATGCCGGGAGAGCTTCACCCGGTTGAGCAAGGCGAGCCAGGCGTTGCGCAGATCGTCCACGTTCACCTGGGGCAGGCGCTTGACCGCCGCCTGCTCGATCCAGACCTGGACCAGGGCGAAATCGCGCAGCGCCCGCGGGATGCGCTCCAGCCGCTGGGCCGCCAGCTTGATCTGCTCGTACTCCAGGAGCCGGCGCACCAGCTCCGCCCGGGGATCCTCCGCAGCCTCCTCGACCCGGGGCGGGCGCGGCAGCAGCATGCGAGACTTGATCTCGATCAGCATGGCCGCCATGAGCAGGTACTCCGCGGCCAGCTCCAGCTGGGTCGCCCGCATCAACTCCACGTATTCCATGTACTGGCGCGTGAGCTCGGCCATGGGGATGTCGAGCACGTCCACGTTTTGCTTGCGGATCAGGTACAGGAGTAGATCCAAGGGGCCCTCGAAGGCTTCCAGAAAGACTTCCAGCGCGTCCGGCGGAATGTACAGGTCCTTGGGTAGCTCCTGCAGGGCCTCCCCATAGAGCCTGGCGATGGGGCCGCCGTCGATCATCGTGCTCATGGGGTGCCGGCCTGGCGCGGCGCGGTCGCCGCTTGGTCGGATGGCATGGGGGAGTACACGCGTCTACCGTCTTCCCGAGGATGCAGGAGGTGGATTCCCGGAGCGCCCTTCTGCTGTTCGGAGCTGGGCCGGCCGCCCAGGCGACGCTAACTTTCTCACGGATCGTCCCCTGGGGCAACCCGCCCCCTCCCGCCCGGCCCGCTCAAACGTAATCGAGCCCCATGACCTCCCGCACCTCCCGCATGGTCTCCTGGGCCAGCTTGCGGGCTTTTTCGCAGCCGTCCGCGATGATGTTGCGCAGGAGCGTGGGATCCTCCTGGTAGGGCCGGGCGCGCTCCAGCATGGGCTTCTGCTCCGCCAGGATCGCGTCGATGACCGGCTGCTTGCATTCCAGGCAGCCGATCCCGGCTGTCGTGCATCCTTCCTGGACCCATTTGCGCCGTGCGTCGTCCGAATACACGAGATGGAACTGCCACACGGGGCAGCGGGCCGGATTGCCCGGATCCTGGCGCCGCACCCGCGCGGGGTCGGTGGGCATGGTACGGATCTTCTTAGCGATGCTGTCGGCGGCTTCCCGTAGGCCGATGGTGTTGTCGTAGGACTTGGACATCTTCTGCCCGTCCAGGCCCGGCAGGCGGGAGGCCTCGGTGAGGAGCGCTTCGGGCTCCGAGAGGATCATCTTTCCGCCACCCTCCAGGTAGCCGAACAGGCGCTCCCGGTCTCCCAGGCTGAGGTTCTGCGCCTCCTCCAGCAATGCCCGTCCGGCGGCAAGCGCCTCGGTATCGCCCTGCTCCTGGTAGCGGGTGCGCAGCTCCAGGTACAGGCGGGCCTTCTTGGCGCCCAGCTTCTTCACCGCCTTGAGCGCCTTTTCCTCGAAATTGGGCTCGCGCCCGTAGAGATGGTTGAAGCGGCGGGCGATCTCCCGGGTGAACTCGATGTGGGGCACCTGATCCTCCCCCACCGGAACCCGGGTGGCCCGGTAGATGAGTATGTCGGCGCTCTGCAGCAGCGGATAGCCCAGGAACCCGTAGGTGGACAGGTCCCGGTCGGAGAGCTTCTCCTGCTGGTCCTTGTACGTGGGCACCCGTTCCAGCCAGCCTAGGGGCGTCACCATGGAGAGCAGCAAGTGCAGCTCCGCGTGCTCGGGGATGTGGGACTGGATGAACAAGGTCGCCTGGGCCGGATCGACGCCTGCCGCAAGCCAGTCGATCAGCATGTCCCACACGCTGTCGGCGATCACCTGGGGCTCGTCGTAATGGGTGGTCAGGGCATGCCAGTCGGCGACGAAGAACAGGCATTCATACTCGTGCTGGAGCTTCACCCAGTTTTTCAGCACGCCGTGGTAGTGGCCCAGGTGCAGGCTGCCGGTGGGCCGCATGCCGGAGAGGACGCGTTCGGGAAACATGGTCAAGGGCGAGACGGGTTCAGAGGTGGAAAAGCGCGAGGATCGCCCCCCGCGCAGCCTCGTACAAGGGGAACAGGATCGCGCTCAGCAGGGGAATGTTGAACACGCCTTCCAGGACGATGAGCCCGAGCAGCAGGTAGATCCCGTAGGGCTCCAGGGCGGCGTAGCGGTAAGCGAGCTGCCTGGGCAACAGGCTGATGGCGATCTTGCTGCCGTCGAGGGGCGGGACCGGCAGCAGGTTAAGCGCCATGAAGATGATGTTGACCTGAACCCCCGCGAGCCCCATGGCATAGAGAAACTCCGACCAGAAGGCCCCTTCGTTCGCCAGGGCGGCCTTGGCTACCAGGGCCCAACCCAGGGCCATGGCGAAGTTGGCGGCGGGACCGGCGGCGGCGACCCACAGCATGTCCTGCTTCGGCTGGCGCAGGTTGCCGAAATTGACCGGCACCGGCTTCGCCCAGCCGAACATGATGCCGCCCACCGCCAAGGTCACGAGGGGCAGAACGAGGGTGCCGAACGGGTCGATGTGGCGGATCGGATTGAGGCTGACCCGTCCCTGGGCGTAAGCGGTCAGGTCGCCGAAGTGTTTGGCCACGTAGCCATGGGAGGCCTCGTGGAGGGTGATGGCGAAAATCACCGGCAGGGCGTAGACGGCGATCACCTGGATCAGATGAGCTTCCATGGAGACGCCATTCTACCATCGCCCTTCTCCCCGGCCCGGCGACCCCGGCTCAAGGCGTGATGCCTAGCGCTTCGGGAGAGCCCTTCCCCTTGCGCACCACCCTGGGCACTTCGTCGGTCAGGTCCAGCACCGTGGTCATCTCGACGCCGCAGGGGCCACTGTCGATCACCAGATCCACTTGGTGCTCCAGCCGGGCGCGGATGTCCTGGGCGTCGTTCATCGGCAAGTCATCGCCCGGCAGCAGAAGAGTGGAGGAGAGCAGGGGCTCGCCCAGCTCCGCCAGCAGGGCGTTCGCCACCGCATGATCCGGCACGCGCAGGCCGATGGTGTTGCGCTTAGGATGCTGCAGCCGTCGCGGCACTTCCCGCGTCGCTTCCAGGATGAAAGTGTAGCTCCCCGGGGTCGCCGCCTTGAGCAGCCGGAATTGCCGGTTATCCACCCGGGCGTACTGGGCCAGCTCGGCCAGATCGCGGCATACCAGGGTGAGCAGGTGATCGTCGTCGACGCCGCGGATGCGGCAGATGCGGGAGGCCGCTTCCCGGTCGCCCAAGCGGCAGCCCAAGGCATAGCAGGAGTCGGTGGGATAGACGATCACTCCGCCCTGGCGCACAATCTCGGCCGCCTGGCGGATGAGCCGGGGCTGCGGGTTTTTCGGGTGTATTTCGAAATACTGAGCCATTCTTGAGATCCCCTCATCCCAGCCCGAGCGCGCTCCACACCGGCCGGCATCCCTCGGGCAGGGGCGGCAGCGCTCCCAGGTCCAGCCCGCCTTCTTCGGGGCTGTGGAAATCCGAGCCCGCGGAGGCGACGAGCCCGAAGCGGCCGGCCAGGCGGGCGAAGCGCCGGTAATCTTCCGGCGAATGGCTTCCCGAGACCACCTCGATGCCTGCCCCGCCCTGGTCGCGGAACTCGGCGAGCAAGGCTTCCAGCGCTGGGCCCGACAGGCGATAGCGCCCGGGGTGGGCCAGCACCGCGACCCCGCCGCTCGCCCGGATCCAGGCGACGGCCCGGTCCAAGGAGGCCCATTGGTGGCGCACGTAGCCGGGCTTGCCTTGGGCCAAGTAGCGCTGGAACACGCTCTTCACGTCCCCCGCCACCCCCCGCTCCACCAGGAACCGGGCGAAATGGGTGCGCCCGATCAGGTCCGGGTTCCGGGCGTGGGCATAGGCGCCTTCCAGGCTTCCCTGGATACCGCAACGCCCGAGCTCGGCGGCGATCGCCCGGGCCCGCTCCCGGCGCCCGGCCCGCAGGCTGGCCAAACCGGCCGTAAGCTCGGGGTGGGACGGATCGATCCCCAGGCCCACCACGTGGATGGTCTGGGCGCGCCAGGTGACCGACACCTCGACGCCCTCAACCAAGGCGATCCCCCAGGCCCGGGCAGCCTCCCGCGCCGAGGCAAGCCCTCCCAGCTCGTCGTGATCGGTCAACGCCAGCACCTCCACTCCCCGTGCGGCCGCCCGGCGTACCACCTCGGCGGGCGCCAGTACGCCGTCCGAAGCCGTGGAGTGGCAATGGAGATCGACGGGGGACATGGGAACGGGAAGCGCAAGGGTCATCATAACAAAACGGTTCAGGGGCCAAAACCCGCTTTCCCGCCGAGCACCGTGACGCTACGGCCGGGCTCGCGGGCCGATAGGATGCGCCCGCCGGGGTTTTCGTCCAGAATAATGGGCACTGGGACGCCTTCCGGATGTCGTCTCTGCCTTCCCCCATGCCCCGCCTTTCCTGGGCTCGCCCGTCCGGAACCAGCGTCTGGGCTAGGGTAGCCCTGGGGTGTCTGCGGCGGCTTTCGTCCTCTTGGGACGGTCCGCGGGAAATCCCGCCGTTCGGAGACCCGGTGGACTCGCGAGCTTACTGGAGCCCGACCTGGAACTCACCCGGGAGGCGCGAATCAACCCGTTGAGAGAGCAACGATCATGAAACTGGATCGACTGCAACCGTTGAACGAAACCACCTGGACCTTGGCCGGTGCCGATCCGGCCCATTCCCGGGTGAGGTTGTTCGCCACTCGGGCGCTGCTCGAGGCAATGGACGAAAAGGTGCTGGAACAGATCGCCCATGTGGCCCGGCTTCCCGGTCTGGTGGGCGCGGCCATGACCATGCCCGATGCCCATTGGGGTTACGGGTTCCCCATCGGTGGAGTGGCCGCATTCGATCCGGACGAAGGGGGCGTCGTCTCGGCCGGCGGCGTGGGGTTCGACATTTCCTGCGGCATCCGCTGCCTGCGCACCAACCTGACCCTGGAGGCGCTAGCGCCCTCCCTGGAACCCCTGGCCGACGAGCTGTTTCGCGCCATCCCCGCCGGGGTCGGCGAAGAAGGGTCCCTCAAGCTTTCCATTCCCGAGCTGGACCAGGTAATGCGGGGGGGTGCCCGCTGGGCGGTGGAGCGGGGTTTCGGGACGCCCGAGGATTTGGAATATGTGGAAGAGCACGGACGGGTCGAAGGCGCCCATCCGGAGAACGTGTCGGAGCTGGCGAAGAAGCGGCAGCGGGGCGAGATGGGAACCCTGGGCTCCGGAAATCATTACCTGGAAGTGCAGGTGGTGGAGCGCATCTACGACCGGCAGGCGGCCCAGGCCTACGGCCTGGCGGAAGGGCAGATCGTGGTTTCCATCCACTGCGGCTCCCGGGGGCTAGGCCACCAGATCGGGACCGATTACCTGGTCACCCTGGCCAAGGCGGCCGGCCGCCTCGGCATCCCGCTCCCCGACCGGGAGCTCGCCTGTGCCCCGATCCGCTCGCCCGAAGGGCAACAGTACCTGGGGGCCATGAACGCCGCCATCAACTGCGCCCTGGCCAACCGCCAGATCCTGACCCACTTGACCCGGGAGGCGTTTCGGCGGGTCGTGCCCGGCGCGCGGCTGGAAACCCTCTTCGACGTGTCCCACAACACTTGCAAGGTGGAACGGCACCGAGTCAACGGGGGCGAGCGCGGGCTTTATGTCCACCGCAAGGGGGCGACCCGGGCTTTCGGTCCCGGCCACTCCAGCCTCCCACCCCGCTATCGGGAGGTGGGGCAACCAGTAATCGTCGGGGGCAGCATGGGCACGGGCTCTTATGTACTGGCCGGCGTCTCCGACAACCCGGCGTTCAGCTCCGCCAGCCACGGCGCCGGGCGCGCCATGAGCCGGCGGCAGGCGCTGCAGCGGTGGAAAGGACGGGAGCTGATCGACGAGCTGCGGGGCCGGGGCATCCTGATCCGAACCAAGTCCATGCGCGGCGCCGCGGAGGAAGCTCCGGGCGCCTACAAGGACGTGGACACGGTGGCGGAAGTGACCGAAGCCGCCCATCTTGCCCGACGGGTGGCGTTCCTGCGGCCCAAGGTCTGCATAAAAGGCTGATTTTTTATGGCGTTGGAAGGCATTTTTCTTTATCCTTAAGGGGCGGAATGAAGAGGAGATACCGGGTCGAAGCCCTGCCCACCCTCTACCTGGATTTCCTGGTAGCCAAAGCGGAGCGGGTGGAGGAAAGGGCCGCCGACCGTCCCTATGATCAGGCCGGCTTTCACCTGGACCTGACCGCCCAGACCTTCTTCAAGACCACCGACAGCGGAAGGACTTTCTACTATCGCCCGACCGCCGATTGGCGCCAGGGAGGCCCGCTGCTGGAAAAACACCGGATCTCGGTGACCGCAGTGGTGGGTGGCTGGCGGGCTTCCCAGGACGGGATGGCGGTGGCCTATGGCCCCACGCCGTTGATCGCCGCCATGCGCAGCCTGGTCGTTCGGCACTACGGAGAAGAAGTGGAATTCGACGAATAGCGATGCAATTTTCCGATCTAGGTCTCATCCCCGAACTGCTCGAGGCGGTCGCCAGTCAGGGCTACGCCGCGCCCACTCCGGTTCAGGCCCAGGCGATCCCCCTGGTGCTGGCCGGCCGAGACGTCATGGCGGCCGCCCAGACCGGGACCGGTAAAACCGCCGCCTTCACCCTACCCATCCTGCAGTTGCTAAGTCCCCTGGCCAACACCAGCGCTTCCCCCGCCCGCCATCCCGTCCGGACCCTCATCTTGACGCCCACCCGGGAGCTGGCGGCCCAGGTGGAGGAAAGCGTGCGCATCTACGGCGCCCGCCTGCCCTTGCGCTGCACCGTGGTTTACGGGGGCGTGGACATCGATCCCCAGATCGAGGCGCTGCGCCGGGGGGTGGAGATCTTGGTGGCGACCCCGGGACGGCTCCTGGACCACGTCCACCAGCGTACGGTCAATCTCTCCCAGGTGGCTATCCTGGTGCTGGACGAAGCGGACCGGATGCTGGACATGGGTTTCCTACCCGACATCCGCCGCATTCTGGGGCTGTTGCCCCCCCGGCGGCAGAACTTGCTGTTTTCGGCCACCTTCTCCGAGGACGTAGTGCGGCTCGCCTCTTCCTTCCTAACGGATCCGGTGCGGATACAGGTCGCGCCCCGCAACGCCCCCGCCGAGCTGGTGAAACAGGCGGTCATTCCCGTGGCCTCGGCCCACAAGCGGGCGCTGCTCAAGTCCCTCCTGGAGGCCAGGGGCATGCGCCAGGCGCTGGTCTTCGTCAACACCAAGATCGGGGCCAACCGGCTGGCCCGGGCCCTGGAGCGGGAAGGCGTTCAGGCGGTGGCGCTCCATAGCGATCGGACCCAGATCCAGCGGGAACAGGCCCTGGCGGACTTCAAGGCGGGGAAGATCCGGGTGCTGGTCGCCACCGATATCGCCGGCCGGGGGCTCGACATCGAAGAGCTCCCCTACGTGGTGAACTTCGAGCTGCCCCACCACCCAGAGGATTACGTCCACCGCATCGGCCGCACCGGGCGGGCGGGTATGACCGGGGACGCCTACTCCCTGGTGGCGCCGGAAGAGGAAAAATACCTTTCCGCCATCGAGCGCCTCCTCAAACGGCCAATACCCAGAGAAACCCTCCCAGCGTTCGCCCCCGCCGCAGGACGGACGGCACCGGGCGGCCGCCGTCCCCATCGGGAGCGGGAGGTCCACGAGAAGCGGCACGTGGCGCCCTTGACGGAATCCAAGATTCCCCCGCCCCCCGCCTTGGCCGCCGAGGCGCTTCCCGCTAGGGACGCGGGTGGAGCACCTTCCCTTCCCCCGATCCATGGGCACCGGCGACGGCGGTTGGAGCGGCCGGTTCCCGCCTTGCTCGGGGGAATGCCGACCAAGAAGGCTTGAGGGCCGGCGCTCAGGCCGCCAGAGGCTCCAGGACGGTTCGCATGGGCACGGGGATGGGCACCGGCCGCCGGTGGACGCGGTCCACGTACACGTGGACGAAATGGCCCTGGGCGGAAGCCAAGGGCTCGTCGTTGCGGAAGATGCCCACCTCGTAGCGCACGCTGCTCCTGCCCAGATGGGCGACCCGCAGACCGGCGTGGACCGTATCGGGAAACGCCATCGGGCTGAAATAACGGCACTGGCTTTCCACCACCAGTCCGATCACCGGGCCCGAGGTGATGTCCAGCACGCCCGCACCGATTAGGTAGCGGTTCACCGCCGTGTCGAAGTAGGCGTAGTAGATCACGTTGTTCACGTGCCCGTAGGCGTCGTTGTCCATCCAGCGGGTGGTGATTTCCAGGAAGTGCCGGTAATGATCCCGGCTGTGGGGCTCGGTCCGGGTCACGGAATCACCTCCAGGCTCCCGTCGGGGGCAGCCAGGGGAAGCGGCCATCGGTTTACCTGCCGGTCGGGGCGCGAGCCCGGCGGGCGGGATGAGTTCCGAGCGCCCATGGCCTGCCGCCCTTGGCCGGGATCAGGCGAAAACGTCGATCCCCGGCGACCCGGCCTGCAGCCGGCCGATGGTTCGCGCCGCGGCGAAGCCGTCCCGGCGGAAGAGCTCCAGCACCTGTTCTTCCGCCTCTGGACTGCACGCCACCAGAAGACCGCCGCTCGTCTGGGGGTCGGTAAGAAGCTTCTGCCCCCACTCGGGCAAACCCTCGGGCAGCGCGACCGCGCTGCCATAACTCGCCCAGTTGCGGCCGGAAGCGCCGGTGGCATAGCCCTGGCGCAGGAGATCCAGGGCAGTGCCGAGCACCGGCAGGCGGGCGAACTGGACGTGGGCCCGAAGCCGGGAGCCGCGGCAGATCTCCAGCAGGTGGCCCAGCAGCCCGAAACCGGTGACGTCGGTCATGGCGTGCACCTCGGACAGCTCGGCCAGGGCCGCGCCCACCGTGTTCAGGCACGTGGTGGTAGCGATCATTTCCCGATAGCCTTCCGCGGAAAGCTGGCCCTTCTTGAGGGCGGCGCTCAGGATGCCGATTCCCAGGGGCTTGCCCAGGATCAGCACGTCGCCAGCATGGGCGGCGTCGTTGCGTTTCGCTCGTTCGGGATGCACCAGCCCCAAGGCCACGAGCCCATAGATGGGCTCCGGCGCGTCGATGGAGTGCCCCCCCGCGATGGGGATCCCGGCCTCCCGGCACACGGAAGCACCGCCTTCCAGAATGCGCTGGATCACGGCGACCGGGAGCCGGTCGATGGGCATGCCTACCACCGCCAAGGCCAGAACCGGCCGCCCGCCCATGGCGTAGACGTCCGAGAGGGCGTTGGTGGCGGCGATCCGCCCGAAGTCGAAGGGGTCGTCCACGATGGGCATGAAGAAGTCGGTGGTGGCCACCAGCGCCTGTTCGTCGTTCAGGCGATACACGGCCGCGTCGTCGCTCGACTCGGCGCCCACCAGGAGATCGGGATGAGAAATGCCGAGGGGCGAGCGGGACAGGATCTCGGCCAGCACGGCCGGTGCGATCTTGCAGCCGCAGCCGCCGCCGTGGGAGTACTGGGTGAGCCGGATGGAGCCCGGATCGGTCATATCGTTCATGGGTGACAGGGCGTTCGGTTGCGAATCGAAAAACGGTAGACTAGGCGGCCGGCCGCCGCGCATCACCCGCGTCGCGCTCGCCATGCCCGGCCGGCACCGAAATGAGTACCGCGCGTTTGAAGGGGATTACCGTAGCACACCTGGCCGAGTTTGACGAGGTCATCGACGTGCGCTCCCCCGCCGAGTACCGGGAGGACCATGTACCCGACGCTGTCAACCTGCCGGTGCTGGACGACGCGGAGCGGGCCCGCGTCGGCACCCTCTACAAACAGGTCTCCTCTTTCGAGGCGAAGAAGCTGGGCGCCGCGCTGGTCTCCCGCAACGTGGCGCGGCACATCGAGACGGTTCTACTGGATCGTCCCCGCCACTGGCGGCCCCTCGTTTATTGCTGGCGCGGCGGCCAGCGCAGCGCCGCCCTGGTGCATGTGTTACGGGAGATCGGCTGGCGAGCGGAGCAGCTCGAAGGCGGCTACAAAGCCTACCGGCGCCAAGTGCTGGCCGACCTGGAACGCCTGCCCGCCGCTTTCCGCTGGCGCGTGGTGTGTGGCCCCACCGGCTCCGGCAAGACGCGGCTGCTCAAGGCCCTGGCCCGCGCCGGCGCCCAGGTGCTCGACCTGGAAGGGCTCGCCCGGCACCGGGGTTCCGTGCTGGGGGACCGGCCCGACGCACCCCAGCCCTCCCAGAAGATGTTCGAGAGCCAGGTATGGCAGGGGCTCCACCGCCTGGATCCGTCCCAGCCCGTATTCGTCGAAGCGGAAAGCAAGAAAGTGGGCAACCTCAGGGTGCCCGAGGCGCTCATTGCCGCCATGTGGTCCGCCGAGTGCGTGGAGGTGGAAACCGGCATGGCCGACCGCATCGCCCTCCTGCTGGAGGAATACCGCCATTTCCTGGAAGACCGCCAGGCCCTTTGCGCCCGGCTGGATTGCCTGATCCCCCTCCACGGGCGGGAGCGGATCGAGGCGTGGAAGCGGCTGGCCGCGGCGGAGGATTGGCCCGCCTTCGTGGGTGCCCTGCTCGCTGCCCATTACGATCCCGCCTACCGGCGTTCCACCCTGCAGCACTATCCCCGCCTCCCGGCCGCGCTGCGGGTCCGGATCGAGGGCACCAACGAGGGGGATTTCGACCGGGCGGCCCGGGAGCTCCTCGGATGCATCGTCTGAGCGCTTGCCATTCCCTTTTGTTTTTACAACAATGATCTTTTTTCACCCTTTCCCTCGAGCGTCCATGCTCAACCAGCCCGTTCCCGATTTCGAGCTGCCTTCCACCGGCGGAAAAACCTTCCGGCTGTCCGACATGCGGGGTAAACCGCTGGTCATCTATTTTTATCCTAGGGACAATACGCCCGGCTGCACCAGCGAAGGCCAGCAGTTCCGCGACCTCTACCCCAAGTTTCAGTCCCTGGGCTGCGAGATCGTCGGGATCTCCCGCGACAGCCTGAAATCCCACGAAAGCTTCAAAGCCGCCCTGGACCTGCCCTTCGACCTGCTGAGCGACGCCGAGGGAGTGGCGTGCGCGCTGTTCGGCGTCATCAAAACGAAGAACATGTACGGAAAACAGGTGCGCGGCATCGAGCGCAGCACCTTCGTGATCGACCCCCGGGGCGTGCTGCGCAGGGAGTGGCGCGGGATCAAGGTACCCGGCCACGCCCAGGAAGTCCTGGACTTCATCAAGACCCTCCGGTAAATCCACGCCCTCGAAACCCCGACTCCCCATGACGCAGAAAAAGCCGGCGCCGGTCGTGACCCGGCTGTGCTCGCCCAGAAAGCTTTTCGTCCTGGACACCAACGTGCTGATGCACGACCCCACCTGCTTGTTCCGCTTCGAGGAACACGACATTTACATCCCCATGGCGACGCTGGAGGAGCTGGACAACAACAAGAAGGGGATGTCGGAGGTGGCGCGCAACGCCCGCCAGGCGAGCCGCTACCTGGGCGAGATGGTGAGCCGCGCCCAGAACATCGAGGACGGAATCCCCCTGGACGCCACCGGCGCCAAGGAGGCGACCGGACGGCTGTTCCTGCAAACCAACGCCGTCGGCGCGGAGGTTCCGCCCACCCTGGCGAGCGGCAAAGCGGACAACCAGATCCTGGCGGTGGTCATGCACCTGCACCAGCTCCACCCCAAGCGCCAGGTGATTCTGGTGTCCAAGGACATCAACATGCGGATCAAGGCCCGGGCCCTGGGGCTCGCCGCCGAGGATTATTTCAGCGACAAGGTGCTGGAGGACACCGATCTCCTCTTCAGCGGGGTACGGGAGCTGCCGGCAGATTTCTGGGACAAGCACGGGCGGGAGATGGAATCGTGGCAGCAGTCCGGTGTCACCTTCTACCGGGTGCGCGGGCCCCTGTGCTCCACTTTCCTGGTCAACGAGTTCGTCTACCAGGAGCAGGACAAGCCCTTCTACGCCCTGGTGAAGGAGGTCTCCGGCAAGACGGCGGTGCTGCAGACCCTGCGCGACTACAGCCACGCCCGCAACAGCGTATGGGGGATCACCGCCCGCAACCGGGAGCAGAACTTCGCCCTCAACCTGCTCATGAACCCGGAGATCGATTTCGTCACCCTAGTGGGGCAGGCCGGCACCGGCAAGACCCTGCTCACCCTGGCCGCGGGGCTGGCCCAGACCCTGGACGAGAAGCGCTACAGCGAGATCATCATGACCCGGGTCACGGTGCCGGTGGGGGAGGACATCGGCTTCCTGCCCGGCACCGAGGAGGAGAAGATGACGCCCTGGATGGGGGCCCTGGAGGACAACCTGGACGTCCTGGACAAGACGGACGAGGACGCCGGCGACTGGGGACGGGCCGCCACCCGGGACCTGATCCGCTCCCGCATCCGCATCAAGTCCCTCAATTTCATGCGCGGCCGCACCTTCATCAACAAGTTCCTGATCATCGACGAGGCCCAGAACCTGACGCCCAAGCAGATGAAGACCCTCATCACCCGGGCCGGCCCCGGCACCAAGGTGGTATGCCTGGGCAACATCTCCCAGATCGACACCCCTTACTTGACCGAGGGAAGCTCCGGCCTCACCTATGTGGTGGACCGCTTCAAGGGCTGGCCCCACAGCGGCCACGTGACCCTGCAACGGGGGGAGCGTTCCCGGCTGGCCGACTACGCCGGGGAAGTCCTTTGATCGCGATTTTTCCCACAAGGGCCCCTTCTCCCACGAACGGGGCCTTCGGCGAAGTTTAAGCTTCGGCATAACCTGCTGTGCAGGTTAGCCTGCGCAGGAACTGTGCGGCTCCGTCAATAACGAGACGGATCCGCAAAGTTCTCAAACCGGGTGAATTCTTTGAGGAAGGTGAGCTCGACGGTGCCGATGGGGCCGTTGCGCTGCTTGCCGACGATGATCTCGGCGATCCCGGCCTTGGGGGTGTCCTTGTTGTAGACCTCCTCCCGGTAAATGAAGAGGATCAGGTCCGCGTCCTGCTCGATGGCGCCGGATTCACGCAGGTCCGACATGAGGGGCCGCTTGTCGGTACGCGACTCCAGGCTGCGGTTCAATTGGGACAGGGCCACCACGGGGACATTGAGCTCCTTGGCGAGGCCCTTGAGGGCCCGGGAGATCTCCGAGATCTCGGTGGCCCGGTTTTCGGAGCGGGACGCCGAGTGGGCCGCCATGAGCTGCAGATAGTCGATCACCACCAGTCCGAGCCCCCCGTGCTGCCGGTGCAGGCGCCGGGCCCGGGCGCGCACTTCCAGGGCGTTGAGCCCCGGGGTCTCGTCGATGTAGAGCGGCGCTTCGTTGAGCTTGCCCAAGGCATGGGTGAGTTTGGGCCAGTCGTCGTCCTGGAGCCGGCCGGTGCGCACCTTGTGTTGATCCAGCCGTCCCACCGAACCGAGCAGACGCAAGGCGAGCTGGGTGCCGCCCATCTCCATGCTGAAGACCGCCACCGCCTTCTTGAGCTCCAGGGCCACGTGCTCGGCGATGTTGAGGGCGAAGGAGGTTTTCCCCATGCTGGGGCGGCCCGCGATGATCACCAGGTCCCCGGGCTGCAGGCCTGAAGTCATGCGGTCGAGATCGGTGAAGCCGGTGGCGATGCCGGTGACGTCGGTCGGATTGCTGTAAAGCAGCTCGATGCGCTCCACCACCTGCTTGAGCAGCGGCTGCATGTCCAGGAAGCCCTGGCGTCCCCGCGCCCCCGCCTCGGCGATGACGAAAACCTTCTGCTCGGCGGCGTCCAGCAGCTCGGGAGCGGAGCGTCCCATGGGGTTGTAGGCGGACTCGGCGATCTCCACCCCCACCTCCGCGAGCTTTCTCAGGATGGAGCGCTCGCGCACGATCTCGGCGTAGCGCCGGATGTTGGCGGCCGAGGGCGTGTTCTGGGCGAGGGACACCAAGTAGGGAAGTCCGCCCACCGCGTCCAGCTCCCCCACGCTCTTGAGGGATTCGGCCACGGTGATCACGTCGGCGGGCTTGCCCGCCTCGATCAGCAATCCCGCGTGGCGAAAGATGAGCCGGTGGTCCTGGCGGTAGAAGTCGTTCTCGGTGACCAGGTCAGCGATCTTGTCCCAGGCCGTGTTGTCCAGGAGGATGCCTCCCAATACCGACTGCTCCGCCTCTAGGGAATGGGGAGGGAGCTTGATCAGATCGACTTTGGCGTCGTGGGCGATGGTCGGTGAGGCCTGGGCCATGAGGGGTCAACGCAAGGTCGACGGGATGAGGCTCGACAAGGGTTGCCGGGGATTTTACTCCCGGCGGCGCCGAAAAGAAAAAAGGGCTGCGAGCAGCCCTTTTTCCGGCGCGACGGACGCTCAGGTTTCGGGAACCACCGACACCGTGATGTGGGCCGCCACGTCGGAGTGCATCACCACCGTGACGGGATGATCGCCGGTCTGCTTGATGGGCCCGTGGGGCATGCGGATCGCGGCCTTGGGCACGTCGAACCCTTTCGCCTTGAGGGCGTCGCGCACGTCCACGTTGGTGACGGAGCCGAACAGCTTGCCGTCCACCCCGGCCTTCTGGGCGACCACGAGCTGCAAACCTTCGAGCCGGGCGGCCTGCTCCTGGGCCTTGGCCAGGGCCTCGGCCTGGATCCGTTCCAGCTCCGCCCGGCGCGCCTCGAACTCCTTGAGGTTTTCCGGCGTCGCCCGCTTCGCCTTGCCCGAGGGAATAAGGTAGTTGCGGGCGTAGCCGTTTTTCACTTTGACCACGTCGCCCAATCCCCCCAGGTTCGCCACCTTTTCCATCAGGATCACTTGCATGGGGCGGCCTCCTCAGCTCAGTGCAGATCGGTATAGGGCAGCAGCGCCAGGAAGCGGGCCCGCTTGATGGCCACCGACAACTGGCGCTGGTAGCGAGCCTTGGTCCCGGTGATCCGGGCGGGGATGATCTTGCCCGTGTCGCTGATGAAATCCTTCAGTGTCTCGATGTCCTTGTAATCGATTTCTTTGACGCCTTCCGCCGTGAAACGGCAGAACTTGCGCCGGCGGAATAGCGCCCGGGAGCCTTCCCGGCGCGAGCCGCCCTTGCCTTTTCCTGTACGCGTGAAACGTGCCATGGCTTCAATCCTTCAACAATTCGAATTCAGTGACATGCAACGCGATCTGGGGGCTGCCCGGCCGGCGCCGGGCGAGAAACCCGGCGAACCGCGCCTCTCGCCCCTGCCCCGCGGCGGCGATCCTTTCTGCCAGGGACCCCACGCACACCGCCTCCACCTCGACCTCCACCCGGCGCGGATGGCCCGCTTCCATCTGCTCGGAACCGTGGCGAATGCGGAAGTCGAGGACCGGAATCCCTGCGGGCGTGCGCCGCAGGGGCGACAGGGCGGCGGCCCACCCCGACAGCACCACTTGATTCACCGCCCCTCAGCCCGCGCCCTCTTGGGCGTGGGCCGGCTTGTCCTCCTCCCGGACCGGGGCCACGGCGCGGGCTTTTTCCTCCTTCATCATGGGAGAAGGGGTCGTGACCGCTTCTCGCATCTTCACCACCAGATGGCGCAGCACCGCGTCGCTGAACTTGAAGCTGTGCACCAGCTCGTCCAGCGCCTTCTGGTCGCACTCTACGTTCATGAGGACGTAGTGGGCTTTGTGCACCTTCTCGATGGGATAAGCGAGTTGCCGCCGTCCCCAGTCCTCCAGGCGGTGGATCTTTCCGCCCCGGGAGGTCACCATGCTCTTGTACCGCTCGATCATGGCGGGCACCTGCTCGCTCTGATCGGGGTGGACGATGAACACGATCTCGTAATGCCGCATTGAGACTCCTTATGGGTTAAGCCCCCCGGCAATGCGAAACCGGTGGGGCAAGGTGATAAGGGCGAAGCATTATACGGATGTTTTTTCCATCGATCAAGGCGTTAGCTGCGCCTTGGCGAGCCCCGCGCGGCGCATGCGAGACTCGTACAGGCAGATCCCCGCCGCCACCGCCACGTTGAGGCTCTCCACTTGACCGCGCATGGGGATGCGCACCAAGGCATCGCACCTTTCCCGGGTGAGTCGCCGCAGCCCCTGACCCTCCGCTCCGAGCACCCAGGCCGCGCCCGCCTCCAACGGTAGCTCGGAGGGGAGGCGCTCTCCCGCGGAATCCGCGCCCCAGACCCATACCCGCCGTGCTTTGAGGGTCTCCAGGGTGCGGGCCAGATTGGTCACCGTCACGAAGGGAACCGTCTCGGCGGCCCCGCTCGCCACCTTGCGTACCGCGGGCGTCAATCCCACGGCCCGGTCCTTGGGCGCCACGATGGCGTGGACGCCGAAGGCGTCGGCCACCCGAAAGCAGGCCCCCAGGTTGTGGGGATCCTGCAGCCCGTCCAGCACCAGAAGGAGAGGAGGCTCGGCGAGCTTTTCCAGCAGCTCTTCCAAGGAAGCCGTCGCCCGCCAGGACGCCACCTGGGCCACCACTCCCTGATGCGCCGCGCGCCCGGTCAGGCCGTCCAGACGGCCCCGTTCCACGCGCAGCACCCGCACCCCGGCCGCTTCCGCCGCAGTCAGCAGCTCCCGCATCCGCCGGTCGTCGCGCCCCGCCTCCGCGTACAGGGTGCGCACGCTCTGGGGGTCCTGGCGCAGGCGGGCGAGCACTGCGTGGAAACCGTAGACCAGCGTCTGCCCCATCGTCTCAGGTCCGGCGGCCGCGCCGGGCGGGCTCTCTCCTTCGGCGCTGCTCGGGCACGTCCTCGGCCAGGACGAAGTCGATGCGGCTCGTCTCCAGGTCCACCTGGGCCACCCGCACCCGTACCCGGTCCGCCAGCCGGAACCGCCGCCCCGTGCGCTCTCCCAGCAGTTGGTGCCGCGCCGGGTCGTACTGGAAGTAGTCGTTGCCCAGCTCGGAGATGTGTACCAGACCTTCCACATAGACGTTGTCCAGCGAAACGAACAGCCCGAAGCTGGTCACCGCGCTCACCGTGCCTTCGAAGACCTCGCCCACCCGGTCCTTCATGTAGTAGCACTTGAGCCAGTTCTCCACGTCCCGGGTGGCCTCGTCCGCTCGCCGCTCGGTGAAGGAGACATGGCGGCCGATCTCCTCCCAGTTGCCCGGGGAGTAGCGTCTTCCCTTGAGCGCCGCTTTGATGGCGCGATGGATGAGCAGGTCGGCGTAGCGCCGGATCGGCGAGGTGAAATGGGTGTAGCGCTCGTAGGCGAGGCCGAAATGCCCCGCATTCTTGGGGCTATAGACCGCCTGCTGGAGGGAG
This sequence comes from Pelomicrobium sp. G1, assembly GCF_051905455.1. Lineage (NCBI taxonomy): Bacteria > Pseudomonadati > Pseudomonadota > Hydrogenophilia > Pelomicrobium > Pelomicrobium sp. G1. The sequence goes on along the minus strand of NZ_JBQACR010000013.1, from coordinate 92,519 downwards.
CGCAGCATCACCGTCTGCAGCAGGCCCGCGTCGGGCCGGCCGTGGATCTTCTGCAGCAGCCGGGCGTAATCCTTGGCCGTCGGCGCGTCGCCTCCGCCCAGGGAGAGCCCGAACTCCCGCAGGAAATCCCGCAACGCCTCCAGTTTCTCCGGCGTCGGTCCCTCGTGTACCCGATACAGCATGGGATGGCCATGGCGGTCGAGGAAGTCGGAGGCGCACACGTTGGCCGCCAGCATGCACTCCTCGATCAGCCGGTGGGCGTCGTTCCTCTGCTCGGGCACGATGCGCTCGATGCGCCCTTCCTCGTTGAAGACGATGCGGGTCTCGATGGTCTCGAAATCAATAGCGCCCCGCCGGAGCCGGGCCGCCGCCAGAACCTTGTACAGGCGGTGGAGATCCTGGAGATGGGGCAACAGGGGCTCGAGCGCTCGCGCCTCTTCGCCCCCGGGATCGGCCAGGGCGGCAGCCGCCGCCGTGTAGGTTAGCCGGCCATGGGAGTGCATGACCGCCGGGTAGAAAGCATATTCGGCGATTTCGCCGCGGGCGTCCACCTGCATCTCGCAGGCGACGCACAAGCGGTCCACCCGGGGATTGAGGGAGCACAGGTGATTGGACAGCACTTCCGGCAACATGGGGATCACCCGCCGGGGAAAATAGACCGAGTTGCCCCGCTTGCGGGCTTCCAGGTCCAGGGGATCGCCGTGCCGCACGTAGTGGCTCACGTCGGCGATGGCCACCCACAGCCGGAAGCCTTTGCCCTCCCGCCGGCAATACACCGCGTCGTCGAAATCCCGGGCCGTCTCCCCGTCGATGGTGACCAGAGGCAGGGATCGCAGGTCTTTCCGGCCGCGCAGCTCCCGCCGCTCCACGTCCGGGGGAAATCCCTTGGTCGCCTCCTCTACCTCGGGCGGGAACACGTGGGGCAGGTGATACTTGCGCACCGCGATCTCGATCTCGATGCCGGGATCGAGGGCATGGCCGAGCACCTCCACCACCCGCCCGATGGGCTGGGTGTACTCGCTCGGCTGCTCCAGGATCTCCACCACCACGATCTGGCCGGGACGCGCCCCCAGGTCGTCGCCTTCGGGAATCAGGATGTCCTGGCTGATGCGCCGGTCCTCCGGCACGGCGTAGCGCACGCCCCGCTCGACGTGGAGCCGAGCCACCACCTCCCGGTTGGCCCGCTCCAGGACCTCCACCACCGTGGCCTCCCGCCGGCCGCGCCGATCGACCCCGGCCTCGCGCACCATCACCCGGTCGCCATGGAGCACCTTGCGCATCTCCCGGGGGCTCAGGAACAGGTCGCCCCCGCCCTCGTCGGGGATCACGAAGCCGTAGCCGTCGGGGTGCCCTTCGACCGTGCCCTTGATGAGGCCCAGCTTGCCGGCGACGCAGATGGCGTTCTTGCGATTGCGGATGATCTGGCCGTCGCGCTCCATGGCGGCGAGGCGTCGCTCGAACCCCTCTCGCTCGTGGGGTTTGATGTCGAGACGGGCGGCGAGCCGATCCAGGGGCATCGGCACCCCCTCTTCCGTCAATAGCCGGAGGATCAATGCCCGGCTCGGAACAGGATGGGCGTATTTCTTTTTCTCCTCCTCGAGCTGGGGATCAAGTGCGCGGATGGAGGCTGGTTTCGTTGACAATGACCGATGTTCCTTTAAAATTAAAACCTTTCAGTAGTGCTGCCAGCCGTGCCGAGATGGCGGAATTGGTAGACGCACTAGGTTCAGGTCCTAGCGGGGGCAACCCCATGGAGGTTCGAGTCCTCTTCTCGGCACCACCCTATTTCTCCTGGGGCGAATCTCGAACCGACGTGGTCTGCTGCCCGGCCGGTCCCGCGAACTCCGCGTAGCCCGCTTCTTCGATCGCCTTCACGGACGATCCCTGTTCTTCCCTCCCCCATCGCGGCGCCACGGGCCCGTTTCGGTCGGCAGCGGGTGTGCGCATGATACCCGCCTCGCCGCGGAAGAAGAAGTCTCGGGCAATCTCCTGTGCTCGCGGGAAACCCTGTCATGCTATGACAAGGAGCATGGATGCTGCCCGCTTCAAGCCCCTCAGGAGAGACCGCCTCGCGAAGGGACCACAAGCTCAGGAATCAATCAAGCCCGGGGGCCCGGTTCCTTCGGCGCCGAGGGCGACGAGAGCAGGAAGTGGCAGACACGGCCCCCCCGCACCATGCATTCCAGGTGCTCGACGCTCTGGACCGCCCCCAAGCCTTCCAGCAGCGCGTAATCGAAATGGCAGACTTCGGGAAAGGCGCGGGCCAGTTCGTGATAGACGCAGTTGGTGGCGACGATCTCGACGGCCTCGCTTGATCCTCCGGCGAGTCGGGCGTCGTAGCCAAGCTCGTTCATGATGCGCACCACCGCCTCGGCGCGCTCCGGTGGCGAGAGCCCGGCGAGCCGGGGCGAGATCTGCTCGATCACTCGGTAGGCGAGCCGACGCAGCCACTCGATCAGCCCCTCCTGCCCCATGTCCTGCTTGAGGGATTCCAGCAGCAGGGCCGAAAACCAGTGATATTGCTTCGGGAACAGATAATCACCCGCCGCGGTGAGCGCGTAAACGTGGCGCGGGCGACCGACGGATCGCCGCAGCACCTGCCTGTGGACGTAGCCGTCCCGCTCGAGCGCCGCGAGGTGCTGGCGTACGGCGGTGCGCGTGACCGACAGGCGCCCGGCGATGTCATCCACCGTGAGGCCGTCCTTTTCCCTCTGCAACAGCCACAGCAGCCCCTGCTGGGGCTCCGACAGGGCCTGAAGCGGGGCTGTCCCAGCGGTTGAGGGAGCCACGGTCAGCGGGGGCATGCCGGCCCTCCCGATGAGCTGAGACGAATCATCGACGAAGCGGGAAAGCCGCGCTGGGTTGGAACCAATCGACGTATATATCAGCCAGACGCCTAGCGCTATTGTAATGGCCAAAACGGCCCGCCGTGGCGAACCGATCCGACTAGGGGTGCGGCATGCAGAGAGACTCGTCCACCCCAGCGCTGGGAGGAAACGATTCGCGCCGAGATCTTCGGGTCCGGCGCGGCAGGCCCCGCCGGACCGCACCCATCACTGCTGCATGCGCTTGCGCTCTTCCGCCTTGTCAATCAGCCACAGGGTGATGTGGTAGTGGGGTTCCTCGACCCCCGGATGCCCGGGGTTGTAGTTCACGTCCACGTGGTTCACCTTCAGCGGCGGCAGCGACGCGCCCAGGTTCTCGTGGGCCTTGTACCCCTGAAAGTCCGTCATGGGGATCATGTAGACCACGTTGACCAGGTTCCCCTGCTTGTCGTACCCGAGAAAGGGGCCGACCGGAAGCGTCGCGGGATCCACGTAGAGGGTGCCGAGCCCGGGAATGAAGTCGGGCAGCTTCACCAGGGTGCTCACCTTTTTGAAATTCCCGGGGGGCTGACGATGGATGTCGGCGGCCCATCCCGGCCCGGCTGCCAGCATCGATGCCGTGACCAACGCCAACAAGAAGCGTGATGTGCGAGTCATGAACGGATCCTCCTTTTCACTGAAACTGAGTTGAAATCTTTGGGTTATGTGCACACCCGCAGGCATATTACCAGATATAAAAACATTTTGGAAAGTTTTATATGTTTTAACTTTCCATCGCTGTTCTCGAATCCCTCAGGAAGGCGAGCTCAGGCAGCATCCGCCGAAGCCTGGGGAGATTTTTCCAGCCGGATTCATCCGACCTTCGAAGTAATACATAAAAAGAATAAAAAAATAAATCTCTATTCTTTGAAATTATATAACTTGCGGTTATCCTGATCTCCGCCCGAGCGTGCGTCGAGCCCCTTTTGCTGCGTCTCCGAACAAATCGAGCATGAGCCGACTGGATGATCTGACCCTTCCCCTGAGCCGGGAGAAAGCCGAGCTCCTCCGTCGGCTTGTGGAAGGGCTTTCCCCGGAGCAAACCGCATGGGTGAGCGGCTACCTGGCCGGGTTATACGCTGGCCATCGGCCTGCCGCCGCGCCAGCGCTGGCGACCGAGGCCCAGCCGGAGGTGACGATCCTGTTTGGCTCCCAGACCGGCAACGCTAGGCAGTTGGCCCGGCGCTTGCAGGAGAAGCTGGCCCAGGCGGGCCTGCGGGCCAAGGTGGAAGACTTGGGCGTCTACAAGAAAAACCGGCTCAAGGCCGAGCGGCGCCTGCTGATCGTGACCAGCACCTACGGGGAAGGGGAACCTCCGGACAACGCCAAGGACTTCCACGAATTCCTGTTGAGCGGCCGGGCCCCCCGTCTGGAAGGCTTGCAATACGCGGTGCTCGCCCTGGGCGATCGGGGCTATGAGCGTTTCTGCCAGACGGGCCGGGATTTCGACGCCCGCCTGGAGGCCCTGGGGGCGCGGCGGCTGCACTCCCTCGCCGAGTGCGACGTGGACTTCGAGGAGACGGCCTCCGCCTGGATCGAGGCCGTGGTCGGGCGCCTCGCCGAGGAAGCGGGTCCGGTGCCGGCGCAAGTCCCGGCGCTTTCCTGGCCGGCGTTTCAGCCGGCGCTGAAGGGCGAACCCATTTACACGCGAAAGAATCCTTACCCGGCGCGACTCGCGGAAAACATCAAGATCACCGGCCGGGGTTCCACCAAGGACGTGCGCCACCTGGAGCTGGCGATCGAAGGCTCGGGGCTCGTCTTCGAGCCCGGTGATGCCTTGGGAGTGGTCCCCCGCAACTGCCCAGCGCTGGTGGAGGAAATCCTGGCGACGCTGGGGCTCGACGGGGCCGAGCCGGTCGCGCTACTCAAGGGGGACGAGACGAGCCTGGCGGAGGCGCTCGCTCGCGACTACGAGATCACCACCCTCACCCGTCCCTTCCTCGAACGCTGGGCCACCCTCTCCGGTGCAGCCGACCTGGCGGCGCTCGCCCGGGAGGAAAACCGGGACCGGCTGCGGGCGTTCCTGGCCGGGCGCGAGATCATCGACGTACTCCAGGCCTACCCGGTGCGAGGCTTGAAAGGGAGCGACTTTCTGAGCGCCCTGCGGCCCCTGCAGCCGCGGCTCTACTCCATCGCCTCCAGCTACGAGGCCGATCCCGACACGGTGCATCTCACCGTGGGCGTGGTGCGCTATGAAAGCCACGGGCGGACCCGCAAGGGCGTGGCGTCCACCTTCCTGGCGGAGCGGGTCGCCGAGACGGGCACCGTGCCGGTCTACGTCCACGCCAACGACAACTTTCGCCTGCCGGCCGACCCCGATGCGCCCATCATCATGGTGGGGGCGGGCACCGGCATCGCCCCGTTCCGGGCCTTCGTCGAGACTCGCCAGGCGAGGGGCGCCCGGGGCCGCAACTGGCTGATCTTCGGCGACCGCCATTTCCGCACCGACTTCCTCTACCAGCGGGAGTGGCTGGACTACCGCCGCCAAGGCTTCCTCCAGATCGACGTGGCCTTCTCGCGGGACGGCGCCACCAAGGACTACGTGCAGCACCGCCTGCTGGATCGAAGCCGGGCGCTCTACGCCTGGCTCGAGGAGGGCGCCCACTTCTACGTGTGCGGGGATGCGAGCCGCATGGCCCCTGACGTGCACGAAGCCCTGATCGAGGCGGTGCGCAGGGAAAGCGGCCGCAGCCGGGAAGACGCCGTCGCCTACGTGAAGGAGCTTCAGGCGGCGGGCCGCTACCAGCGGGACGTGTACTGATGGGCGAACCCTCGGCCCTCGGCCTCAAGCTCGCCGCCGAGGAGGCGCTCAAGGCCGCGAGCAACTTCCTGCGGGGCACCATCGCCATCGGCCTGGAGGACCCGGTCACCGGGGCGCTGGCCGAGGAGGACGCCAAGCTCCTCAAGTTCCACGGCAGCTACCAGCAGGACGACCGCGACCTGCGCCTGGAGCGCCAGCGCCAGAAGCTGGAGCCCGCCTATTGCTTCATGGTGCGGGTCAGGATGCCGGGAGGCGTGTGCACGCCGGCCCAGTGGCTGGCACTGGACGCTCTTGCCCGTGCCTACGCCAACGGCACGCTGCGCATCACCACGCGCCAGACTTTCCAGTTCCATGGCGTGCCGAAGCGCCATCTGAAACCCCTGATCGCCGGCATCAACCGGGCACTGCTCAACACCATCGCAGCTTGCGGCGACGTCAACCGCAACGTCATCTGCCACAACAACCCCTACCTCACGCCGGTGCACGGGGAGGTCCACCGCGTCGCCCAGGCCATCAGCGATCGCCTGCTGCCCCGTACCCGGGCCTACCGGGAAATCTGGCTGGACGAGAAGCCCCGGCCCGATGCACCGCCCGATGACGAGCCCCTGTACGGGCCGACCTACCTGCCGCGGAAGTTCAAGATCGGGCTCGCCGTGCCCCCGGTCAACGACGTAGACGTGTTCGCCCAGGACCTGGGCTTCATCGCCATCGCCGAGGGCGAAGGGCTTCTCGGCTTTAACGTCGCCGTGGGCGGGGGCATGGGCATGAGCCATGGAGAGCCGACCACCTACCCCCGGCTCGGGGACGTGATCGGCTTCTGCCCGCCGGAGAAGGCGGTGGAGGTGGCCGAGGAGGTGGTCAAGGTCCAGCGGGACTACGGGGACCGGACCAACCGCAAGCACGCCCGACTCAAGTATACCCTCGACGACCGGGGGCTCGACTGGTTCCGGGAGGAACTGGAGAAGCGGCTCGGCTGGCGCCTGGGGGCGCCCCGCCCGTTCCGCTTCGACTCGACCGGCGATCCCTTCGGCTGGTTCCAGGATCGGGAAGGAAACTGGCATCTCACCCTGTTCGTGATGAGCGGGCGCGTCCAAGACACCGAGGAAGCGCGGCTCATGACCGCCTTGCGGGAGATCGCCCGGCGGCACGACGGGGACTTCCGCCTCACCGCCAACCAGAACGTGACGGTGACCCACGTCAAGCCCGCCGACAAGGACGCCATCGACCGGATCTTGCGGGCCCATGGCGTGGAGCTTCCGGAAGGCATGAGCGCTCTGCGGCTCAATGCCCTGTCCTGCGTCGCCCTGCCCACCTGCGGGCTCGCCATGGCGGAAGCCGAGCGGTGGCTCCCGGCCCTGGTGGGACGCCTCGAAGGCGTGCTGGAGAACCTGGGCCTTCAGGAGACGCCCATCCTGCTGCGGGTGACGGGATGCCCCAACGGTTGCGCCCGGCCGTATCTCGCCGAGATCGGGCTCGTGGGCAAAAGCCTCGGTCGCTACAACCTGTACCTGGGGGCGAGTTTCACCGGAGAGCGGCTCAACCGGCTGTACCGGGAAAACCTGTCGGAAGACGAAGTGGTGGAGGTCCTCGCCCCTGTCCTCGAGCACTACGCTGCGAACCGCAACCCCGGCGAGCGCTTCGGCGACTTCGCCGTGCGCGCCGGCTACGTGAAGCCCGCACGCGCCGGCAGGGAATTCCACGACCCAAGCTGAGCATCCTGCGCCGGCGATGCTCCGCCATCGAACCCAAAGGAGAAGCGAATGGCCAACTACCTGCTGATCGAATCGCGGGATCCTTTCGATAGCAACGACGTCTCCAATTACTACCAGCTCGCCCGAGACCTCGCGCGGGAAGGCAACCAGGTCACCCTGTTCCTCGTTCAGAACGGCGTGCTGCCGGCCCGCCGCGGAGCGCGCTACCTGGGTCTTGCTGAGACGGCCCGCGCAGGAGTGACAGTGCTCGCCGACGAGTTCTCCCTGCGGGAGCGGGGCATCCCTGTAGACCGCCTGGTGGAGGGCGTGGCGGCCGCGGACCTGGAGGTGGTGGTGGACCAGCTCGCCGCCGGCACCAAGACCCTCTGGCATTGAAAGGAGAAAAACCATGGCGACCCGCAAAACCCTGACCTTCGCCTTGATGGATCCCCCTTACGAGAACGCCCGCAGCACCACGGCGCTGCGGCTCATCGCCATCGCAGCCCGGCGCGGCTATCGGATCAACGTGTTTGCCTACGAAGGCGCGGTCTGTCTGCCGTTCGCCAAACAGGCGCCCCACGCCAACGCCGTGCACGGGCGGGACGTGGAGGAGGAGAACCACCCGTTGCCGCGCAAGTGGATCGCGGCCCTGATGAAGGAGGCCAAGGAAAACGGCGGCAGCCTCGACTGGGTGAACTGCGGGCTGTGCGTCGATGAGCGGGGCGTCGGCGAGGCCATCGAGGGGGTGCGCCGGGGGAGCCCGGCCGACTTCTGGAAAATGGCCGAGTCCTCCGATAACACCCTGGTCATCCCGACGAAGTAAGGAGGAAGGCGATGAAGGTGCTCAACGTCATCGAAACGGCCTACCGCGCAACCCTTGAAGAGCAGGACGACACCATCGTGTGGCTGACCCACGCGATGAAGGGCGCCGGCGCCGATCTGGACGTGCTGTTGCGGGGAAACGCAGTGAGCTACGGCTTGAAAAACCAGGACGCCTCGGGGCTCGCCTTCGGCGCGGAGGTCCAGACCCAGCCGCCCCGCATCGCCGAGGACCTGGGCAAGCTGGTGGCGAAAGGGGTCCACGTCTACATCGTGTCCGAGGATCTGGCCGAGCGGGGGATCGATCGAGCAGATCTGATCGAAGGCTTGACGCCCATCCCCCGCGCCGGCATCGCCGGCCTGCTCGGGAAGTACGACCAGATCTGGCACTGGTAACCGCCCCGCCGGCCGGGCGATACCTGGATCGAGGGCCGATCAGGCGGCCGCCTCGAACGGGTGCCGCAGCACGATGGTCTCTTCCCGCTCGGGCCCGGTGGAGATGAGATCCACCGGCACGCCGCAGATGGCCTCGATCCGGGCCAGGTAGTTGCGTGCCGCCTTCGGCAGATCCTCCAGGCGCTTCAGCCCCACGGTGCTCTCCTTCCAGCCCGGCACCTCCTCGTAGACGGGCTCGCATTCCGCCAGGGCGTCCGCGCCGGCCGGCAGCAGGTCGTAGCGGCGCTCGCCGACGCGGTAGCCCACGGCGAGCCGTAGCCTCTCCACCCCATCCAGCACGTCCAGCTTGGTCACGCATAGCCCCGATACGCCGTTGATCTGGATCGAGCGCTTGAGCGCCGCCGCGTCGAACCAGCCGCAGCGCCGGGGACGGCCGGTGGTAGCGCCGAACTCGTTGCCCCGGGCCGCCAGATACCGCCCCGTGTCGTCGATCAGCTCGGTGGGAAAGGGACCGCCGCCCACCCGGGTGGTGTACGCTTTCGTGATCCCGAGGATGTAATGCAAGGCGTTGGGCCCCACGCCGGCCCCGGCTGCAGCCGCGCCGGCCACGCAGTTGGACGAGGTGACGTAGGGATAGGTGCCATGATCGATGTCCAGCAGGGTTCCCTGGGCGCCTTCGAACAGCAGGTTCTTGCCGCTGCGGTTGGCTTCGTAGAGCAGCCGCGGCACGTCCGCCACCAGGGGCTTGATGCGCTCGGCGAGGGACAGGGTCGTGTCCACCGTTTCCTGGAAATCCACCGTGGGAGCGCGGAAATAATGGGCCAGCATGAAGTTGTGATAATCCAGAATCTCCCCCAGCTTGGCGGCGAAGCGGTCCCGGTGGAACAGGTCCTGCAGCCGCACCGCCCGGCGCGCCACCTTGTCCTCGTAGGCCGGACCGATACCGCGGCCGGTAGTGCCGATCTTGGCCTCCCCCTTGGCCGCTTCCCGGGCCCGGTCCAGGGCTACGTGGCAAGGCAGGATCAGAGGGCAGGCTTCGCTTACCCGCAGCCGGCCGCGCACGTCGACCCCCGCCGCCTCCAGCATGTCGATCTCCTCCACCAGGGCCTGGGGGGAGACCACCACCCCGTTGCCGATGAAACATTCCACCCCGTCGCGCAGGATGCCCGAGGGGATGAGGTGCAGGACGGTCTTTTGACCGTCGATCACCAGGGTGTGGCCGGCGTTGTGCCCGCCCTGGAAGCGCACCACCCCCTGGGCGTGATCGGTGAGCCAGTCCACCACCTTGCCCTTGCCCTCGTCGCCCCACTGGGTACCCACCACCACAACGTTCCTCGACATGGTCTTCATCCTGACTGCGGATTGATCACGAACCGCGCCTCGGCACCACCTGCCAGCGCCCGTCCAACCGCTTGAGCTCCCGGTCGCAACCGAGCTCGTTCCGGAACGCCTCGTGGCCCGGGAGATCGACGATCACCACCTCCCCCCGGGAGCGCAGCGCCTCGATCGCCTGGGCCAGGCCCGGATCCTGGGAGCACGGGGCCAGGATGCGCGAACGGGCCGGAGCCTGAGGAAGATACGGCGAGAGTTGTCGCAAGTCCAGGCTGAAGCCGGTGGCCGGCCGCGCGCGTCCGAAGGCGCTGCCCACCTCGTCGTAGCGCCCGCCCTGGGCGATGGCGCTGGGGCACCCCGGTCCGTAGGCGGCGAAAACGGCGCCGCTGTGGTAGTAGTAGCCCCGGAGTTCGGCCAGATCGAAGCATAGTTCCCCCACCATGGGCGCGAGGGCCGAGGCGATGGATTCCAGGTCGTCCAGCGCCCGCCGGATCTCCGGCAGCGCCGGAAGCCTGCGCCGCGCTTCGTCGAGCACCTCCGGTCCTCCGTACAGCTCTGGCAGCAGGCGCAAGGCGGCGGCGATGGGCGCCGGCGCGCCCGCGGCCAGCGCCTCCACCTGGGGAACGTCTTTCGCTTGCAGCGCCTTGAACAAGTCCGATTCCAGGGCGTCCGTGAGCCCTCCCTCCCGGGCGAGGGCCCGGTACACGCCCACGTGCCCCAGATCCAGGTGCACCGGAGGCGCCCCCAGCAGGCGCAGAGCCTTGAGCATCAACTGCTGGATTTCCACGTCGCTCTCCGGCCCCGGGTGGCCATAGATCTCGGCGCCCACTTGCAGGGGCTCCCGAGTGCCGGTGAGGTTCGACGGCAGGGCCCGCAACACGCTCCCCGCGTAGCACAGCCGGGCCACCCCCTGGCGGTTCAGGAGATGGGCGTCGATGCGGGAGACCTGGGGCGTGGTGTCCGCCCGCACCCCCATCAGGCGCCCGGACAACTGGTCCACCACCTTCAGCAACTGCAGGTCCAGGTCGCTTCCAGTACCGGAGAGCAACGACTCCACGTACTCCACCAGAGGCGGCATGACCAGCTCGTAGCCGTGCACCTCGAACAGGTCCAGCAGCATGCGCCGCGCCCGCTCCAGCCGCGCCGCTTCGGGGGGCAGGATGTCCTGAATGAATTCGGGGAGAATCCAACTGCGCATCGTTCGCAAGCTCAACTGTGCCGCTAAGAGCCCATGAGGGCGAGGAGCAGCAGGCCGCACAGCATGGAGGACAGCCCGATGAAGCGGATCTGTCCGTCGCTCATCTCGGTGAGCTTCCTGAACGCCTCGCGCCAGAGATTCGGCGCGAGAAAGGGAAGAATGCCCTCGAGCACCAGCATGAGACCCACGGCAAGCAGCAGGTTACTGAGCACGACGTCCCTCCCCGCGGCGGCGGTGCGCACCGCCGCCGCGGGCTATTTCCTGCCCCGGTTGGGATTGTTCAGGTACTTGAAGAAGTCCGAGTTCGGTTCGAGCAGCAGTACGTCGCTCTTACTGCGCAGGCTCTGGCGGTACGCCTCCATGCTCCGGTAGAAGGCATAGAATTCGGGATCTTTCTCTAGAGCGCGGGCGTAGATGGCGGTCGCCTTCGCATCGCCGTCACCCTTGATGCGCTGGGCGTCCCGATACGCCTCGGCGATGATCACCTCCCGCTGCCGGTCGGCGTCCGCCCGGATGCGCTCGGCTTCCGCTGCGCCGGTGGCGCGCAGCTCGTTCGCCACCCGTTTGCGCTCCGCTTCCATGCGCCGATACACCGCCTCGCTCACCTCCTGGGGAAGGTCCACGCGTTTCAACCGTACGTCCACCACCTGGATGCCGATCTTGCGCGCGTCCTGGTCGGCCCGCTCCCGCTGGATTTCCATGATCTTGTCCCGCTCGCCGGAGACCACCTCGTGCACCGAGCGCTTGCCGAACTCGGCGCGCAGCCCGTCGTTGATGGTCTGCTGCAGGCGCGTCTGGGCCCGCAGCTCGTCGCCCGCGACCGATACGTAATACTGCTTGGGATCGACGATGCGCCACTTGACGAAGTAGTCCACCAGCACGTTTTTCTTCTCGGACGTGAGGAAGCGCTCCGGGTCCGGCGTGTCGAAAGTGAGAATACGGGTATCGAAGTAACGCACGTTCTGCACCAGCGGCAGCTTGAAGTACAACCCCGGCTCCTTGGTGACCTTGACCACCTCCCCGAGCTGGAAGACCAGGGCGTCTTGCCGCTCGTCCACCGTGTAGACGCACAGGCTTCCGACGATCAGCGCTACGACGACGCCGACGGCCAGGGTTCCGAGGTTTTTCACGGCCGCGTCTCCCTGTCACGGCTGCGGAAGGCGTCGCGGGACCGTCCGCCAGTCGCGTCCGTGCCGTAGTCCTGCGTGGCCGGCGCTCGGCCCGCGGCCACGGCGTCCGCTGCGGCGCCCGCGCCGGCCGCCTGCAGCAACTGGTCCAGGGGCAGCATCAACAGATTGCCCCCCGTCTTCTGGTCGATGAGAACTTTCGAGGTGTTGGCCAGCACCTGCTGCATCGTCTCCAGGTACAGGCGCTCCCGGGTCACCGCGGGGGCTTTCGCATACTCGGCCTGCAACTGGCGGAAGCGGCTGGCGTCGCCCTCCGCTCGGGCGATGACTTGCGCCCGATACGCTTCCGCCTCCTCCATCAACCGCGCCGCGGTCCCGCGCGCCCTCGGAATCACGTCATTGGCGTACGCCTGGCCCTCGTTAATCAGCCGCTCCCGGTCTTGGCCCGCCTTCACCGCATCGTCGAAGGCGGCCTGCACCTGCTCCGGCGGCTGGGCGTTCTGCAGGTTGACCTTGCTCACCTGGATGCCGGTGCCGTAGCGATCCAGGATGTCCTGCATCAGCTTGTGGGCCCGGGCCGCCACTTCCTCGCGGCCCTCGTAGAGAACGAAGTCCATCTTGCTCTTGCCCACCACTTCCCGGAAGGCGGTTTCGGCGGCCTGGCGCACCGCCTCATCCGGGCCGCGGTTGTTGAACAGGTAGTCCTCGGGACTCTTCAGGATGTATTGCACGGCGAACTGGATGTCGACGATGTTCTCGTCGTCGGTGAGCATGAGGGCTTCTTTCAGCACCTTGCTGCGCACGTCGTTGCGGTAGCCGACCTCCACCGTACGTACCTGGGACAGGTTCACGATCTCCACCGTCTCGATGGGATAGGGAAGGTGCCAGCGGGGACCGGGCAGGGTGGTTTCCGCGTATTTGCCGAAGCGCAGAACCACGCCGCGCTGGCTCGCGTCCACGATGTAGAAGCCGCTGGCGAGCCACACCAGCAGGACCAGCCCGAACAGGAAACCGAATCCGCCCTTGACCGGTCCGGAGGGCGGGCCGCCGCCATCGTCGGGACGGCGGCGCCCGCCGAAAAGCCCGGCGAGCTTCTGCTGCACGGAGCGCCACAGCTCGTCCAGGTCCGGCGGGCCCTGGCGGCCCCGTCGCCCCCATTGGGGATCATTCATGAGAGAGGGTTCCCGAAATCGCGATGCTAAGGAATCAAAGGCCGTGTAAAGCGCTGGAGCGGCGATCGGCCGGCTCCGGCGGTTGCATCTCGACGCCCGCGTCCTGGGGGAAGCGTTCGGCCACGGCCGCCCGTACGAGATCCAGGCCGGCGCCCGTCAGTGCACTCGCGCGAACGCGCGCAATCTTACCATATTCATCCCGCTCCACCCCCGCGGGAAGCCCGACGAGATCGGTCTTGTTGAGCACCACGATCTGGGGAATCGCGTCGGCGCCGATTTCCGCCAGCACCTTGTTCACCTGAGCGATGTGGGTTTCCCGCTCGGGGCTAGAAGCATCCACCACGTGCAGCAGGAGGGAGGCCCGCGCCGTCTCCTCCAGGGTGGCGCGGAAAGCGGCGATCAAGGTGTGGGGCAGATCGCGGATGAATCCCACCGTGTCCGAGAGCACCACCGGCGGGCAATCCGGAAGGAACAGGCGCCTCGTGGTGGTGTCCAGGGTGGCAAAGAGCTGATCGGCGGCGTAGGCATGGCCGTCGGCCAGGGCGTTGAACAGGGTCGATTTGCCGGCGTTGGTATAGCCCACCAGGGAGACCGGGATCACCCGAGCCCGCTCTCGGGAGCGCCGCTGCACCGCCCGCTGCTGGCCAAGCCGGGCGAGCTTGTCCTTGAGCACCTTGACCCGCCGAGCCACCAGCCGCCGGTCGGTCTCCAATTGGGTCTCCCCCGGGCCCCGCAGCCCGATGCCGCCTTTCTGCCGCTCCAAGTGGGTCCAGCCTCGCACCAGCCGGGTCGAGAGGCGCTCGAGCTGGGCGAGCTCCACCTGCAGCTTTCCTTCGTGGCTGCGGGCGCGTTGGGCGAAGATGTCGAGGATCAAGGCGGTGCGGTCCACCACGCGGCACTGGAGCGCCCGCTCCAGGTTGCGCTCCTGGACGGGCGAGAGGTCGTGGTTGAGCACTACCAGGGAAGCCCCCAGGCGCGCCACCAGGTCCCGCACCTCGGCCACCTTGCCGCTCCCGGCGTAGGTGGCCGGGTCGGGCCGCTCGCGGCGGCCCGAGACCACCGCAGCCACCGCGAGGCCGGCGCTCGTGGCGAGGAGCTTCAATTCTTCGAGGGAGTCCCGAAAGCCGGGATCGCCCGGATCGATGCCGACGAGGACCGCCCGATCCCCATCGGCCGGCCGATCAAGCATCAGATGCGGAGCCTTGGTCGTAAGGAATGCTGACAGGGCGAGAGGGCACCACGGTGGAAATGGCGTGCTTGTACACCATTTGGGTCACCGTGTTCTTGAGCAGCACCACGTACTGGTCGAACGAATCGATCTGCCCCTGGAGCTTGATCCCGTTCACCAGATAAATGGAAACGGGGATGTGCTCCTTGCGCAGAATGTTCAAAAAGGGGTCTTGTAACGTTTGCCCTTTCGAGCTCATGGGTTCTCCGATTTTTCTGGTCTTGCAAGCCCTTACTCTATCCCAATTGCCCGCTCAAATAAACCCAGCGCGCAAGCCATCCCGAAATTCGACTGCGGCGCAGAATAGGGGTTCAACGCCGGGCCCTCGGCGCGTAGGGATTGGGGCCCACCCGGAACACGACCCGCAGGGGCGTGCCCTCGAGCTGGAACTCCCGGCGGAAACTGTTCTCCAGGTAGCGCCGATAGCTCTCCGGCAATCGCTCCAAGGCGTTGCCGTGGATCACGATGAGGGGCGGATTGCTGCCCCCTTGATGGGCATAGCGGAGCTTGGGCCGCACGATGCCCGCCCGGGGCGGCGGCTGCTTCGCCGCCAGCGCCTGCAGCAGCCGGGTGAGCTTGGGGGTGGAAAGCTTGGCCATGGCGGAGCGGTAGGCCTCGTCCACCGAGCGCATGAGGGCACCCACCCCTGTTCCCTCCCGGGCCGAGATGTAGTGGAAGCGGGCGAAACTCAAGAACTCCAGCTTGCGCTCGATCTCCTTCTTGACCTCATCCCGCCGTTCGGCCGGGAGCCCGTCCCATTTGTTGACCGCCACCACCAAGGCCCGGCCCGCCTCCAGGACAAACCCGGCGATGTGGGCGTCCTGCTCGGCCACCTCGCTACGGGCGTCCAGCACCAGGATCACCACGTGGGCGGCCTCGATGGCCTGGAGGGTCTTCACCACGGAAAACTTTTCCGCGGGCTCCTCGATCCGGCCCCGGCGCCGCAGGCCCGCGGTGTCAACCAGGGTATAGGTGCGCCCGTCCCGCTGGAACTCCACGGCGATGGCGTCTCGGGTGGTACCCGGCTGGTCGTAGACCACCAGGCGCTCTTCGCCCAGGAGGCAGTTCACCAGGGTCGACTTGCCCACGTTGGGGCGCCCCACCACCGCGATGCGCGGGTGTTCGGCGGCGGGCTCCTCCGGAGCCTCGCAAGGAAAGTCGGCCAGGGCCTGCTCCACCAGCTCCACTACCCCGTCCCCGTGGGCCGCGGAGATGGGAATGGGCTCGCCCAGGCCCAGCTCGAAGAATTCCGCCCGGGCGATCTCGGGGGGGAGCCCTTCCGCCTTGTTGACGGCGACGAGGGTCCTGCGGCCCCGCCGCCGCAGCTCCTCCGCGATGGCCCGGTCCTGGAGCGTCAACCCCTCGCGTGCGTCCGTAAGGAACACCACCACGTCCGCCTCGTCCACGGCGAGGCGCGCCTGCCGGGCCATTTCCGCCAGGATGCCTTCCTGGGCGTCGGGCGCGAGGCCTCCCGTGTCTACCACCAGAAAAGGCTTCGCCCCGAGCCGGCCGTGGCCGTAATGCCGGTCTCGGGTGAGCCCCGGCAGGTCCGCCACCAGGGCCTCCCGGGATCGCGTCAGGCGATTGAACAGGGTGGACTTTCCCACGTTGGGTCGCCCGACCAGGACCAGGGTGGGTTTCATGGGTCCGTCATTGCCGTAGTCGGGGGCGCTTTTTACTGGATGCGCAGCAGCACCAGGGCACCGCCAGTGGTCTGCACCAGCAGTCCGCCCTCCACCCGCGTGGGCGGGGCGGCGATGGGGCTTCCGTCCGTCGCAACGCGGGCGGCAAAGCCACCGTCGTCCGCGTTGAGCAGATGCACGTAGCCCTCCAAGTCTCCCACCGCCACGTAAGGACCCAGGCTGGTGGGCCGGGTGAGCCGGCGGCCGGTGAGCTTCTCCTGGCGCCAGAGGGTGGCGCCCCGGCCAAGCTCCAGGCCTATGACCTCGCTGCGGTCGGTGGTGACGTAAAGCCCCCGGCCGTCCACGTCCAGGCCGGCGTAGCTGGAGATGTCCCGGGCCCACAAGAGGTTTCCGTTGCGCACGTCGAAGCAGGCGGTCCGTCCCTGGAACGCGGCGGCGCACACTTCGGCGGCCGCCACCTCGGGGGTGCTGGCCACGTCGGCGATGCGCTCCAGCTCGGTGGCGCCCCGGGGCTGGGCCACGGTGGCTTCCCAGCCCACCAGGCCATCGGCGAGGCGCAGGGCCACGAGCTTCCCTCCGGGAAAGCCCGCGAACACGGCGCCCCGCTCCACCGCCACCCCGGCGAAGCTGCGCACGCTCAGGGCGGGAGGCGTCCGCTGATACACCCAGCGGCGCTTGCCCGAGTCCGCCTCCAGGGCGAAGACCCGCCCGTCGGCCCCCCGCACCACCGCGATGCCCTCGGCCACCTGGGGCGGGCTCAGGATCACGGTGCCGATGGCCGCGGTCCAGTGGGGCTTGCCGTCTTGCCCGTAGGCCAGCACTTCCCCGTCCCGGGTCCCCACCAGCACCAGGTCCCCCCCGGCGCCGACCCCGCCGGTGAGCGGCTTTCCGGTGTCCACCCGCCACACGGTTTGCCCACTGTCGGCGGCGAAGCGGGTCAGCGTCCCGTCGGCGGATGCGCCATAGACGGCACCGCCCACGGCGGCCGGGGCCAGGGCGAGCTGGGGCGAGCGGCCCACGGCGGCGCGCCAGACCACTTCCAGCCGGGCGCTCGCCTGAATCGGGGTCAGGGGGCTGGGTTTGATGGCCGGCTCCGAGCGTCCGAACCAGCCCACCACGGTAGAACAGCCGGTGAGAAGAAGCCCTGCCAGGAACCATCCTGCAAGCGCGCGCCTCATGCCCCCTCCAGGGCGTCCAGCTTGAGCTCGATCAGGTTGCGCAGCGGCTCGCCCGGCCCGCTCTTTTCCAGGGCCCGCTGGTACGCTTTGCGCGCCTCTTCCCTTTTGCCCTGGGCGGCCAGCACGTCGCCGCGCAAGTCGTCGTAGAGCCGGGCATAGGGGGTCGTGTCCTCGGCGGGAAGCAGCGCCAGGGCCTGGTCGAACTTCCCCTCTTCCAAGAGGATGCGGGCGAGGCGCAGGCGCGCCGTGGCCCGCAGCGCCTCTTCCCTGGCCTGCTCCATCACCCAGGTGAGCTTCCCCTTGGCGGATTCCAGGTCCCCGCGCTCGTAACTCGCCTTGGCCGCCGCCAGCGCCGCCCGCGCCGCGTAAGGGGAGCGGGGATAGCGGCTGCGCAGCTCGGCCGCTCCCGCCTGGAGCTTTTCGGCGTCGTTGGCGAGGATCGCTGGCTCCAGGGTGGCGTAAGCCTGGGCGGCGGCCAGGGACTGCTGGGTCTGGTAGTAGCGCCAGCCGTAGATCCCCCCTACGGTGGCGACGAGCACCACCACCGCCAAGATCACCAGCCGGCCGTTGTCCTTCCACCACGCCGCCAGCCGGGCCAGTTGCTCCTGTTCCTCGAAATCGTAAACGCTCATCCGTCGCCTTTTTTCGTTCCGGTCAAACCTGGTTGAGGGCCGCGCTGGGTGACTTCCAGACCTCTTCCCGCAGCCATTGGGCCACCCCGGCGATCGGTACCCGCACCTGGGGCTGGGGGATGCGCAAGGGCTTCACGCTCACTTCGCCCGCCTGGAGCTCGTCTTCGCCGAGGATCACTGCCACCTGGGCGCCGCTCGCGTCGGCCTTTTTCATCTGGGACTTGAAACCGCCGCCACCGCAGTGGAGCACCACCCGAAGGCCCGCGTCGCGTAAGGCCTCGGCCACTCGGGGCGCCAGGTCGCTCGCCCGCTCCCCTTGGTGGACCAGGTACACGTCCACCGGAGCCGGGGCAGGCTCCTCCTTCTCCGCCAGCAACGCCAGCAACCGCTCCACCCCCATGGCGAAGCCGCAGGCGGGCGTGGGCTTGCCGCCCAACTGCTCCACCAGGCCGTCGTAACGCCCGCCGGCGCACACCGTCCCCTGGGCCCCGAGCCGGTCCGTCACCCACTCGTAGACCGTGCGGTTGTAGTAATCCAGCCCGCGCACCAGCCGGGGGTTCACCCGGAATTCCACGTCCAGGGTCCGGAGCATGGACTGGAGCGTCTCGAAGTGCTCGAGGGATTTCTCGTCCAAGTCGTCCATCAGCCGGGGCGCCCCTTCGATCAGGGACTGCATGGCGGGATTCTTGCTGTCCAGGATGCGCAAGGGATTGGTGCGCAGCCGCCGGCGGGAATCCTGGTCGAGCGCGTCCAGGTGGGCCTCGAAGTAGCGGGTGAGGCGATCCCGGTAGCGGGCGCGGGCCTCGCTGGAGCCCAGGGTGGAGAGCTCCAGGCGGATGCCTTCCAGGCCCAACATGCGCCAGAGCCTGCGGGCCATGACGATGTGCTCGGCGTCGATGTCGGGCCCTTCGAAGCCCAGCGCTTCCACCCCCACCTGGTGGAACTGGCGGTAGCGCCCCTTTTGCGGCCGTTCGTGGCGGAACATGGGGCCGCTGTAGTATAGCCGCTGGGGTCCCGCGTAGAGCAGGTTGTGCTCCAGCACCGCCCGCACGCAGGAGGCGGTGCCCTCCGGCCGCAGGGTGAGGCTTTCCCCGTTGAGGGCGTCGACGAAGGTGTACATCTCCTTCTCGACGATGTCGGTCACCTCGCCGATGGAGCGCACGAATAGCTCCGTGCGCTCCACCAGGGGCATGCGGATCGGGCGGTAGCCGTAGCGCCGCAGCCAGTCGCGCACCGTGTCCTCGAAGCGCTCCCAGGCGAGGGCTTCCTCGGGCAGGATGTCGTTCATCCCGCGAATCGCCTGGATATGGGTGCTCATGGGATCGGCCTCGAATCGATCGGCGCCGCCGCGGGGCGGCGTCCTGCTGGAACGGGGCTCAGCGCGGGGCTCCCGCCGGTTCGCCCGCGGGCGCCGCCTCCGCCGCCGGGGCCGCCGGAGAACCGTAGCGGGTCGCCACGTACTGGTCGATGATCGCCTGGAACTCTTCGGCGATGCGTTCGCCCTTCAAGGTCACCGTCTTCACCCCGTCCACGTAGACCGGAGCCACCGGAACTTCCCCCGTGCCGGGCAGCGAGATGCCGATGTTGGCGTGCTTGCTCTCCCCGGGCCCGTTCACCACGCACCCCATCACTGCCACGGTCAGGCTCTCCACCCCCGGATAGCGGGCACGCCAGGCCGGCATCTGGGCGCGCACGTAGCGCTGGACGCTCTGGGCCAGGCTCTGGAAGAAGGTGCTGGTGGTGCGGCCGCAGCCGGGGCAGGCCACCACCAGGGGAGCGAAGGCCCGCAGGCCCATGGTCTGCAGCAGCTCTTGGGCCACCACCACCTCCTGGGTGCGGTCGCCGCCCGGCTCCGGGGTGAGGGAGATGCGGATGGTGTCGCCGATGCCCTCCTGCAAGAGCACCGCCAAGGCGGCGCTAGAGGCCACGACTCCCTTGGTGCCCATGCCCGCCTCGGTCAGCCCCAGGTGCAGGGGGTAGTCGCAGCGGCGGGCGAGCTCTCGGTAGACGGCGATGAGATCCTGCACCCCGCTCACCTTGCAGGAGAGGACGATGCGGTCCCGGGGCAGCCCCAGGCGCACCGCCTGCCCGGCGCTCTCCAGGGCGGAGGCGACCAGGGCCTCCCGGGTCACGGCCGCCGCCGACAGGGGCTCCTGGCGCTTCGCGTTTTCGTCCATCAGCCGCGCGAGGAGCTGGGGATCCAGGCTGCCCCAGTTGACGCCGATGCGCACCGGCTTTCCGTACCGGCAGGCGGTCTCGATCATGACGGCAAACTGGCTGTCCCGCCTGGAACCGTGCCCCACGTTGCCGGGATTGATGCGGTATTTCGCCAGCGCCTCCGCGCAGGCCGGGAACTGGGTGAGAAGCTTGTGGCCGTTAAAGTGGAAATCCCCCACCAGGGGCACGGGGCAGCCCCACCGGTCCAGGCGCTCCCGGATGCGGGGCACTTCTCGCGCCGCCTCGGCGGTGTTCACCGTGATGCGCACCAGCTCCGAGCCCGCCCGGGCCAAAGCCAGAACCTGCCGGGCCGTAGCCTCCCCGTCCGCCGTGTCCGTATTGGTCATGGATTGAACCACGATGGGGGCGCCCCCGCCGATCACCACCCGGTCTACGCGGACGGGCAGGCTTTTCCGCCGTTCATCGACACCGTAGCGCATAAAACCCTTCTTACTCCAGGACAAGGCGCGCCACTTCGGCGCGGGTGTAAGGGGCAAGATCCACTGGCTTGCCGTTGTATTCCACGGCTACCTGGGTCGCGTTGCCCACCACCAGGGAAAGGGGCGGCGTGCCCTCCACCCTTTGCTCGGTCCCGGCCGGGTTGATCCGGGAGAGCAGTACTTGGCCGTCCCGGTCTCGAATCTCCACCCAGGCCTCCTTTTTGAACACGAGCCGCACGGAGCCCGGGGCCGGAGAAGGCGCCGGTTCCTGGGGAGCGGGCGCTTGCGCCTCGGCACCGGCCGCGGCCAGCGGAGCGGCGCCGGCCGCGGAGGCAACCGGGTCTGGAGGGGAAGCGGGAGCGTTTCCGGAGGAACTTGCTCCGGCGAAGACCCCCGGCTCGACCGCCGTGGGCGGAGGTACGGGAGGAGCCACTTCCGGTGTCGGGGGTGGCGCTAGGGGCTGCTGGCGGTAGGTCTCGTACAGCAGCCAAGGGATCACCAGCAGCATCAGTCCGGCGAGCAGCAGGTAACGGTGCCAGCTTCCTTCCTTGCCGCTGGCGAACGGAATGTTCTCGATGGGCGGAAGGATGGCCGAGGGGCGCTCTTCGGGCAGCCGTTCTTCCAGCTCCGCCAGCAGGGGCTCGGGATCCAGGTGCAGCGCCTTGGCGTAGTTGCGTATGAAGCCGCGCACGAAGGTGTTACCCGGAAGCCGTTCATAGTCGTCGGCCTCCAGCGCTTCCACCTGCCTGGGCGTCAGCTTGAGCTGGCGCCCGAGGTCGGCCACGGACAAGCCCTGGCGCCGTCGCTCCTCCGCCAGCCGGCGGCCGGGGCCTGGCTTCTCGAGGGTATCCCTGTCCTGGTAACGATCCATGGCTTACAAATCGCCCGACTCCAACGCCCGGGCCTCCTTCGACTGGGGGAAGCGGTTGCGCAACTGGGCCGCGTAGCTCGCCTCCGCCTGGCGATCTCCCCGCCGGCGCTCGATCCGCACGCCCAAGGCCAGGCTTTCCGCATCCGGCTGGGCGATCTGCAGGTAGCGGGTGAGATAGGCGTGGGCGTCGTCGAAACGGCCGTTTCCGTAGGCGATCTCCGCCATCGCCCGCAGGGCCTGGGGCTGGGACGGCTGGACCTGCAAGGCTTTCTCGAAAAATTCCTGGGCGCGCTTGCGGTCCCCCATCCGCTGGGCGCAATCCCCCGCGTTCACATAGGCCAGCTCCGGCGTGCGGTACAGGGGATTGCGCAGGGCCTGCAGAAGGTGGCCGATGCCCTCCTCCCCCCGGTTGCGCTGGCACAAGAACAGGCCGTAGTTGTTGCGCGCTTCGGAGTCGTTGGGATTAAGGGCGAGGGCCCGGAGGAAGTTCTGCTCGGCGAGCTTGGGCTCCCCCAGGGCCGCGTAGACCAGTCCCAGGACGTTGTACGCCGGTCCGTAGTTGGGGTCCGCCGCGAAGGCCGCGTTCAGCTCCTCCAGCGCCACGCCGAGCTGGCCGCGGCTGTAATAGCCGGCGCCCAGTTGAGTGTGGATTTCCGCCCGGTAGCGGGACTGGGTCTGAGCCTGCTCGGGGGCGTGCTGCACTGGGGGCGGCAAAGCGCAGGCGGCGAGGATAAAGGCGGCGAGGGCCACCGGGATTCCGGGCTTCACGGGGTCGCCTCCAGGGCGCGCCGCAGCCGGCGGCGGGTGCGGTCCTGCACCCGTCCCGCCAATTGACCGCAGGCCGCGTCGATCCTCTCGCCCCGGGTTTTGCGAATGGTAGCCACCCGGCCGGCGGCGAGCAGCCGGTCGCGGAAGGTGGCGATCACCGAGGCGGGGGAAGTCTCGAACCCGGCGTTCGGGAACGGATTGAACGGGATCAGGTTGAACTTGCACGGCACGTCCCGGGTGAGCTCGATCAGGGCTTCGGCGTGGGCGAGGCGATCGTTGACCCCCGCCAGCATCACGTACTCGAAGGTGACGAAATCCCGGGGCGAGCCGAGCCGCCGCCACTTGCGGCCGGCGAGGACCGGCTCGCCCCGGCTCGCCCTCTCCCCCGCTTCCACATAGCGGCGGCACGCCGCCATCAGCTCCTTCAGGGGGTACTTGCGGTTGATCGGCACCAGGTAGCTGCGCAGATCGTCGTCGGGCGCGTGAAGGGACACGGCCAGCGCCACCGGACAGCGCTCCCGCAACCGGTCGATGGCGGGCACGATGCCCGAGGTGGACAGGGTCACCCGGCGCCGGGATAGGCCGTAGGCGTCGTCGTCCAGCATGAGGTCCAGCGCCCGCACCACGTGGTCGAAGTTGAGCAGCGGCTCTCCCATTCCCATCAGCACCACGTTGGTCACCGGCCGCTCGGCCAGCCCTTGCCGTGCCAGCACCTTGCGGGCCCACCACAACTGGGCGATGATCTCGGCGGTGGTGAGGTTGCGGTTGAAGCCTTGGCGCCCTGTGGCGCAGAAGCGGCACTCCAGGGCGCAACCCACCTGGCTAGAAACGCACAGAGTGCCCCGATGGGCATCGGGGATGAACACCGTCTCGATGGCGTTGTCGCCCCCCACCCGGAGCAGCCACTTGATGGTGCCATCCGGCGAACGCTGCTCGCTCACCGCTTCCGGTGCCCGGATCTCCGCCACCTGGGCCAAGCGCTCCCGCAGCCCCTTGGCCAGATCGGTCATGGCGTCGAAGCGCTCTTCCCCCCGCTGGTGGATCCAGCGCAAAAGCTGCCGGGCGCGGAAAGGTTTCTCTTCCAGACTGGCGAGGAAGGCCTCAAGTTCCTCGGGATTGAGACCCAGCAGGTTGACCGCCATGGACGAGCAAACCACCCCTATCGGGAATAGATTTCCGAGCTGGGGAAAAAGTACGCGATCTCCATCGCCGCGGTCTCCGGGCCGTCGGAGCCGTGAACCGCGTTGGCGTCGATGGTGGAGGCGAAATCGGCCCGGATGGTGCCGGGAGCCGCTTTTTTCGGGTCGGTCGCCCCCATCAGCTCCCGGTTTTTCGCGATGGCGTCCTCCCCCTCCAGCACCTGAATCATGACCGGTCCGGAAGTCATGAATTTCACCAGATCCCGAAAAAAAGGCCGCTCCCGGTGCACGGCGTAAAAGCCTTCCGCTTCCCGCTCCGATAAATAGGCCATCTTGGCCGCCACGATCTTGAGTCCCGCGGCTTCGAAGCGGGAATAGATCTTGCCGATGATGTTCTTCTCGACTGCGTCGGGTTTGATGATCGACAACGTGCGTTCAATAGCCATCCAAAACCCCAAAAAATAAAGGAGTTAACAAGGTGCGGAAAAGGTTGCGGAAGGTATAAGTTTAATGATTGATTCTAACAGGGTTTCTTCCCCGTGTCCCGGGCTTGGAGGGTGTGCGGGTGCTCAGCTCCGACCCAGTGGGGGATGAGGCCTGGTTGGCCGGGTGGACAGCGGTAACCCCAGTCCACGCCCAGGCCAGGAACCCACACCACCTCGCCGCCGCAGGTGAGCAGGGGCAGCGCCTCCCGCTCCCACGGGGGCACCCGCGCTTCCTGGAGCAGGTTCTTAAGGGTGCGCCGGGGGCGCCCCCCGTCCGGCTGGAAGCGCTCGCCCCCTCGCCTGAGTCGCACCGCCACCGGCCCCTGCTTGAGCCGGGCCGCGTCGATCCCCGCCCCGGTGGTGGGCTCGAACTCGATCGTCCCGCCCCAGGGGAGGGCAAGCTTCGCCTCTCCGCGCCATTCGATCCCGATCCGGGCATTCTCGGGGAGGTCGGTGGGAGCCACGAGCCAGGCCGAGTCCAGGTAGCGGCGGAGCACCCGCCCTCCCAGGGGGATCGCCACCTCCGCGTCCCGGCGGGCCTGTAGCAGTTGCCGCAGCGCTTCTTCCAGGCGCCGAGTCCCGGGCGGCGGCTGCACTCCCCCCTCGATCAGAAACCAGCGCAGGAGGTTGCGGGCCCGCTCCGGTGGCAGCGCCCTCAGGCGCTCTAGGCGCAGCCGGACGCCTTCCACGGCGCCCTCCCCGTCCATGCGGGCGAGGGTTTCGAGCAGCGCCGCCGCTTCTCCCTGGAGCCCGGCGGCCCGGGCCAGGGTCTCTCCTGCGGCCGGAAAGCGCTCCCGGAGCAGGGGCAGCACCCGATGGCGGAGGAAGTTGCGATCCCGCTTCAGGTCCGCGTTGCTCTCGTCCTCGACCCACGCCAAGCCGCGGGCCCGGGCGTAGTCCTCCAGCACCCGTCTCGGCACGGCGAGAAGCGGTCGCAACAGCCTCGTTTCACTGCCCGGCTTCGGGGCGCTCGCCACGGGCATGGCGGCGAGCCCCGCGGGACCCGCCCCCCTTAGGAGCTGCAAGAGGAGCGTCTCGGCCTGATCGTCCCGATGGTGGGCCAACACCACCCAGTCCGCATCGGCCTGGGCGAACACCCGGTACCTCGCTGCCCGCGCTGCCGCCTCCAGGCCCTGCCCCGAGGCCCGGTCCACGGTCACGGGGACGACGGTCAGCTTGATCCCCCGAACCCGGCAAAGCTCGGCGCAAAACCGGGCCCAAGCATCCGCCCGGGGGCTCAAGCCGTGATGGACATGGAGCGCCGAAAGGCGAAAGCCGAGGGAGGTGGAGAGCCCCCAGAGAATGTCCAGCAGAACCACAGAATCCAGGCCGCCGCTCAAGCCCAGAGTAAGGCGCACAGCCGGTGCCGTGTGGCGGACGAGGGCAGCCCGCACCGCCTCGACGGGATCAGGGCTGCGCTTCCTTGAATTTGCCATAGCCCATGAGGCGCTCGTAGCGGGCCTGGAGGAGGTCGTCTAGGGCTCGATTCTGCAGTTGGCGCAGGGTGTCCTGCAGCACCCGCTTCAACGCCTGGATCGCCGCCTGAGGATCCCGGTGGGCGCCGCCCAAGGGCTCGGTCACGACTCGATCGATGAGCCCCAGGGTTTTCAGCCGTGCGGCGGTGATGCCCAGGGCTTCGGCCGCCTCCGGCGCCTTCTCGGCGCTTTTCCACAGGATCGAGGCGCAACCCTCAGGGGAGATCACCGAGTAGATTGCATACTGCAGCATCAGCACCGCGTCGCCCACCGCGATGCCCAACGCCCCGCCCGAGCCGCCTTCCCCGATAATGGTGCAGATGATAGGGGTTTTCAACCGGGCCATGACGTAGATATTGCGGCCGATGGCCTCCGACTGCCCCCGCTCCTCGGCGCCGATGCCCGGGTATGCTCCCGGCGTGTCGACGAAAGTAAACACCGGCAGGCCGAATTTCTCGGCAAGAAGCATGAGCCGCAGCGCTTTACGGTAGCCTTCCGGCCGCGGCATGCCGAAGTTGCGATGGATCTTCTCCTTGGTGTCGCGCCCCTTCTGGTGCCCGATCACCACCACCGACTGGCCGCCGAAGCGGGCGAGCCCACCCACGATGGCCGGATCGTCGGCGAACGCCCGGTCGCCGTGCAGCTCCACGAAGTCGGTGAACAGTCCCTGGATGTAGTCGAGCGTGTAAGGGCGCTGAGGGTGACGCGCCACCTGGACGATCTGCCAGGCCGTGAGCTTGGAATAGATCTCCTTGGTGAGCCGCTGGCTCTTCTCCTGCAGCCGGCGGATTTCTTCCGAGATGTCGAGAGCCGAATCGTCCTGCACGAAACGCAGCTCCTCGATGCGGGCCTCCAGCTCGGCGATGGGCTGCTCGAAATCGAGAAACGTCTGTTTCATTCTCCTCCCTCTGCGCCCCCGGGCGCGGGCGCCCAGGGGCCGCCGATTGCGGTAGCCGCGTATGATACTGCATCCTCCCTCAGTACCAGGCCCTTCCCCCCACCCCCCGCGGGTCGCTCGCCGCCACCGCTTCCCCGGTGGCGCGGTTCACGAAGACCGCCTGCATGTTCCCCCAGGGACGGGACGCCTCGTGCAGCGTGTGCCCCTTCGCCTCCAGCGCCGCGCGCCAGGCGGCGGAAAAAGCGCCGGGCTCGATCTCGATCCGGTCCGGCAGGTACTGGTGGTGGTAGCGCGGCGCCGCCACGATGCGCGCGGGATCCCCTTCTTCCTCGCCCAGATAGTGGAGGAGGGCGAGCAGCACCATACTGATGATGCGCGAGCCGCCCGGCGTGCCCACGACCAGGACGCCCTTCCCGTCCTCCACGAAGGTGGGCGACATGCTGGAAAGCGATCGCTTGCCCGGGGCGATGGCGTTGGCGCGGCTCGCCGCCAGCCCGTACACGTTGGGCACACCGGGCGCCACGGCGAAATCGTCCATCTCGTTGTTGAGGAGCACGCCGGTCGGACCCGCGACGAATCCGGAGCCGAACAGCGTGTTGATGGTGAGGGTGGCGGCGACCCGGTTCCCCTCCCGGTCCACGATGGAGAAGTGGGTCGTATGGACTCCCTCGCCCACTTCCAGACCCGGAAGCGCGGCGCTCGGGGTCGCTCGATGGAGACGGATGGAGCGGGCGCGCTCCAGGGCGTAATCGCGGCTCTTCAGCCGCTCCCAGGGTCCGGCAACGAAGTCGGGATCGCCCATGAAGCGGGCCCGGTCCTGGTAGGCGCGGCGCAGCGCCTCTACCACCACATGGGCCCGGTCCGGTTCGGCTAGGCGCTCCAAGGGAAAGTGCTCCAGGATCTGGAGCGCCTGGGCCAGGGTGAGCCCGCCGGCGGAAGGCAGCGCCGCGGTGGTGACGGTCGCCCCCCGGTAGCGGATGCGCACCGGTTCCCGTTCCACCACCCGGTAGCGGCGCAGGTCTTCCAGGGTCCACAGGCCGCCGCCCGCGCGCACCGCTTTCACTAAGGCTTCCGCCACCGGACCGGCGTAGAAGCCGTCGTGACCGTCGCGGGCGATGCGCTCGAGCGTGGCGGCGAGCGCCGGCTGTGCGAGGCGCTCCCCCGAGCGCGGGGCGGTCCCATCCCGGAGAAAGATGCTGGCGGCAGTCGGGTCTGCCCGCAGCCACTCGGCTTTCTCGGCAGCGATGCGGGCGAAACGCTCGTCCACGGGAAAGCCCTCTTCGGCGTAGCGGATGGCCGCTTCCAGGGCGCGGGGCAGAGGCAGCCGGCCGTAACGCTCCGCCACCCAGACGAGGGCGGCCGGCGTGCCGGGAATGGCCGCGGCCCGGGGCCCCTTCAGGGAGGCGCCGGGAACGGGCTTCCCGCCCGCATCCAGGTACATGTCCTCCCGGGCGGCCAGAGGCGCGGTCTCCCGGGCGTCCACCATCACCGTGTGCCCGTCCCGGGCGCGATGGAGCAGCCAGAACCCGCCGCCCCCGAGGCCCGAGGAATAGGGTTCCACCACCGCCAGGGCGGCGGCGACGGCCACCGCCGCGTCGAAGGCGTTTCCTCCTTGGGCGAGCACCGCCCGCCCGGCCTCCGTCGCCAGCGGATGGGCGCTCGCCACCGCCTCCTTTCCCGCGATGGCGGCGGGCAGGAACAGAAACGCGACCGCCCACAGGACAAGGAGGCGCAGCACGGCGCTTCTTACCCACCCGCCCCGCCCATCTCCTTGCGGCCGCGGGCCGCCGGCCTCCCTGGCTCGATTCTGTTGCCGGCCAAAGTAGGCTATATTCGATTTGAACCCGATCTGTTTCTCCATTGCTCTCCGAAACCTCCTCGTTGGACGCTTTCGCCTCCGCCCAGACGGCGGCGGACAACTGGTTGCAGGCCGTGGCCGAGTGCGTCGCCCAGCTCTCCCCGCTCCCGCGGGGCGCGAACCTGGGCTTCGTCTACGCCACCGATGCGTTTTCCCCGGAACTGCGCAGCATCGTCCGCTATCTCAGGGACGCCCTGGGGGTTGGCCAGTGGGTGGGCTCCGTCGGGGTGGGCATCTGCGCGGTGGGCCGGGAATATTACGAGACCCCCGCCCTCTCCGTCATGGTAGGCGCCTTTCCCCCCGACTCGTTTCGGGTGTTCAACACGGTGAGCGAAGGCCTGGACCGGTTCATCGCCGAGAACGGGGAGTGGTTCATGGCCAAGCAGACCCGCTTCGGCGTGGTGCACGGCGACCCCCGCAACCGCCGGCTGCCTCAGCTCATCACGCGGCTCGCCGCCGCTGTGAACGACGGTTTCCTGGTGGGAGGGCTCACCTCCACCCGCTCCATCTACACCCAGGTCTCCGGAGACGTGACGGAGGGGGGGCTGTCGGGGGTGCTGTTCGCCCCGGAGGTGCCCGTGGCCACCACCCTCACCCAGAGCTGTGCCCCGTTCGGTGCCCCCCACGAGATCACCCAGTGCCAGGACAACATCATCATGACCCTGGACGGCCGCCCCGCCCTGGACGTCTTCTACGACGAGATCGGCGACATCCTGTCCCGGGACCTGAACAAGGCGGCCCGCTACATCGCCGCCGCGCTGCTGGTGCCGGGTTCCGACACCCGGGACTACCTGGTGCGCAATCTGGTGGGGGTCGATCCCCGGGCCAGGCTGCTGGCCATCGGCGAGATGGTGCAGCCAGGCCAGGTGCTGCAGTTTTGCCGCCGCGACCCGGCCAACGCGATGAAGGACATGCAGCGCATGCTGCGGGAGCTCAAGGAGCGCATTCCCAATGCGCCCCGGGGCGCCATCTACTACTCCTGCCTGGGTCGCGGGCGCTACATGTTTGGAGAAGACTCGGAGGAGCTCAAGGCGATCCAGCGGGAGTTCGGCGACGTACCGCTCACCGGCTTTTTCTGCAACGGCGAGATCTGCCATAACCGGCTCTACGGCTATACCGGCGTCCTCACCCTGTTCCTGTAGAGGGGAGTCAGAACAGCTCCCGCTGCTGCCCTTCCGAGCGCAGTCGAGGTGAACGCTCCGTCCGTTGCAGGAACTCCTCCGCCAGCGCCTTGTACAGGGGTTTGGGGCAGACCACCCGGGAGGCGCCGGTCCCGATCAGGGAGGCGGCCATCAGGGGCAGAACCATGGCGCTGTTGCCGGTCATTTCCAGGACGATTACGAACGCGGTGATGGGCGCCTGTACCACGCCGGCGAAATAGGCCACCATGCCCAGGAGCACCACCGCGCCCGGCGGCGCGTAGGGCATCAGTTCCGAGAGATTGAGCCCGATCCCCGCCCCCACTGCCAGGGACGGGGCGAAGATGCCCCCCGGAATGCCGCTCACGTACGACACCAGGGTGGCAAGGATCTTCAGCACGCCGTAGACGGCGGGCAGGTTCTCCGTGCCCTCCAGGATGCGCTTCGCCTCCTCGTACCCCGTGCCGTAGGTGGTCGCCCCCGACACGATGCCGATCGCCGCCAGCGCCAGTCCGCAGCCCGCGGCGAAGAGCACAGGCCTCGCCTTGCGCAACACCCCCAGGCGTCCCGGC
This sequence comes from Pelomicrobium sp. G1, assembly GCF_051905455.1. Lineage (NCBI taxonomy): Bacteria > Pseudomonadati > Pseudomonadota > Hydrogenophilia > Pelomicrobium > Pelomicrobium sp. G1. The sequence continues at coordinate 62,616 of NZ_JBQACR010000013.1, read as the reverse complement.
AGCCCGCGGCTCGCGGCGATGAGCAGCCGGCTGAAGGCGCCGCCGAGCACTCCCCCGACCGCCCCGCACACCAACACCGCGATCCATCCTTGGCCCAGATCCAGATAGGCGGTGGTGCGGCCAAAATAGGTGTAATCCCCCAGCACCGCCAGAGACAGGAGGCCGGCGACGATCACTGCGGTGAGCACCGTGCCGCTGGTGCGGCTTTCGAAGGAACGGCTCATCTCCTCGATGGCGAACACCACCCCCGCCAGGGGCGTGTTGAACGCCGCCGCCACGCCGGCGGCGCCTCCCGCGAGGATCAGCCCCTGCTGCAGCTCGCGCCGGGGAAAGCGCACCATGCGCCCCAGGCTGTGCATGATGGAGGCGCCGATCTGCACCGTGGGCCCTTCGCGTCCCACTGACGCGCCGCCGAACAGGGCCAGGATGGTGAGCAAGATTTTGCCCGCGGCGATCCGCAAGGAGAGCACCTGGTCCCGCTCCGCCGCGTCCTCCATGCGCAGCGCGGCGATGGTCTGGGGAATGCCGCTGCCCTGGGACCCGGCGAAAAAGCGCCGGGTGAGCCAGGCGCACAAGGCCAGCGCCGCCGGGCACACCAGGAACGGCAGATAGGGCGAAACCTGGATCAGCCGGTGAAAAAAGCCGTTGGCCTGGTTGGCCCCCAAGGCGAAGAGGATGGCGGCGGCGCCCACCGCCAGGGCTCCCATCCAGAACAGCACCCGGCGCATCCACAGGCGGGGAGACAGCCAGGCATGGCGGGAGCGTCGCAGCAGGGCAGAGTTGACGAGTCTTTGCACGGGTCAGGCGCGTACCATCACCCCGTCGATTGTAAGGCACGCCGCCTCGGGGCCGAAGCGAAAGGACCTTTGCCGGCGAAGGGCGGCACCCCTTCGGGCAGTGAGAGGCAGCGAGAGGAAAGCCGCCAGGTGTTCTCGGGTCAAGCCTTTTCTGCCAAAATCCCGCCCAATCCGCCACGACGGCGGCCGGCTTTCCCCGCGGTAGCGCGGGGGCTCAAGCCCCTCCTCCTGGCGCAGCCCTGCACTCCCGAGAGCTCTGGCGATGGCCTTCATCGACTGGAAGCCCGAGTACGCCCTCGGCGTCGCCCTCCTCGACGAGCAGCACGCCCGGCTCGCGGACCGGGTGAACGGCGTGGCCGACGCCATAGAGCGGGGAGAGAACGCAGCGAAGATCGCCGCCTTGCTGGCGGAGCTGCTCGACGACACGGAACAGCATTTCCAGCTCGAGGAGCAGCTCATGTACCAGCACTTCTACGTCTCCCGGCTTCCCCACAAGGAGACCCACTTAAGCCTGCTCCTTCAGTTGAAAAAGCTGAAGGACGATTTCGCCGCCGCCAAGCCTTACGCGGCCTCGGGGACGCGGGAGCTACTGCGGCGCTGGCTCCTGGACCATCTCTTCCACGCCGACCGGGCCCTGGCCGCCCATCTGCGCGGCCGCGGCGTGCGATGAGCCGCCAAGATCAGGCGAGGGCGAACCGCGCCAGGGTGGCAATCCCGAGGCCGGCGAAGATCGCTCCCGCGACGTAGCGCACCGCCTGGAGCGGGATGCGGTGGGCGGCGGCGCTTCCCAGCCATACAGCGGGCGCGTTGGCGAGAAGCATGCCCAGGGTGGTGCCCGCCACCACCAGCGCCGTTTGCGGATACTTGAGCGCCAGGGCCACGGTCGCCACCTGGGTTTTGTCCCCGATCTCCACCAGGAAGAACGCGACCAGGGTGGTCAGAAACGCCCCGTACCGACCCTTCGGCCCGGCGCCCTCCTCTAGACGGTCCGGCACCAGAGTCCAGGCGGCGATGGCCAGGAAGGAGCCGCCGACGATCCAGCCCAGCATCTCGGGCGAGAGCCAGCCCGAGAGCCAGGCCCCGATCCAAGCGGCGGCGGTATGGTTGGCGAGGGTGGCGAACAGGATTCCCGCCGCGATGGGCCATGGCCTGCGAAAGCGGGCCGCGAGCACCAAGGCGAGGAGCTGGGTCTTGTCGCCGATCTCCGCCAAGGCGACGGCGACGGTGGAAACGAGGAAGGCTTCCAACGGGGTTCTCCGGGTCGGGCGCTCAACCGATGGCGCGAAGCGCCGGCCCGACCGGAAGCGGCGCTCCGAGCCAAAGGTCTCGCCAGGAAAGGGCGGTGCTCTCGGCGCCCGTGTCACCGTCTTTGGACGGCGAGAGGCACCCAGGTCGCCGAATTTCCCTCGTACCGGCCGCGCCATGGCCACGGAAAAGTCCCCAGGCCAAGCCTGTTGACGCGGCCCTCCGCCGGGGAGGCGGAGCGGCTACTCCCCAATGACAGGAGGCGAAGCTTACCGGAAAGCCGCACCCGGCGCAAAAGCAACGCCGCCCGCACGGCTTCATGCGCCCATGCGGGCCACGGGCTCGGGCCGCTGGCGGGTTGCCACCGCGTGGGGCATAGCTCGGGTCAGGTGGCCCACGCCCAGGTGGCCGTTGCGGTCCACGGCGATGAAGCCCGCGTCCGTGCCCAGGCAGGCGGACATTTCCTCCAGCACCTCCGTCACCGCTTCCGCGGCGCCGCGGCCCGCCCGCACCGCGTCGCACACCCCCTTGGCCGCGCACAGGCGCAGCATCAACTCCCCCCATCCAGTCGCCGACACCGCCGCGTAGGAGGTGGCGTAATTGCCCGCGCCGGGGATCGGGCTGTCGCCGATCCGTCCTGGGGACTTGAGGAAGGTCCCTCCCGTGGAAGTGGCCGCCGCCAGCTCCCCTGCGGCGTCAAGGGCGACGGCCCCCACGGTGCCGGGTGCCTCTCTTCCGGACCGGGCCCCGCCGCGAGCCCACCGCTCCCGCTGCTCGGGCGTGACCGGGTCGTAATCGGGAAACCCGCACCGGCGGGCGAAGGCGAGCGCCCCCTCCCCCGCCAGCAGCACGTGGCGGCCCTCCTCCAGCACCCGGCGGGCAACCAGCACAGGATTGCGCACCCGCCGGATGCAGGCCACGCCCCCGCAAGCGAGGCGGCTGCCCGTCATGACGGCTGCATCCATCTCCGCCTCCCCGGCCGCCGTGAGGGCGGAGCCCGTACCCGCGTTGAAAAGGGGGTTGTCTTCCAGGAGGCGCACCGCTTCCACCACCGCGTCCAGGGCCGAGCCGCCCCGGGCGAGGATGGCGGCACCGGCGCGGGCTGCCTCCTCCACGCCCGCCAGCACGGGCCCTTCCGACCCCCTGTCCCAGTCACCCGCGCCCCCGTGAACCGCGATGGCAAACATGGCCTTTAACTCCCGATTGACCCCAATTGCGCGCCCCGGGAGTATGGAGGGAGCGGGCACCGGCGACAAGCGGCTCGGCGCGCCGCTAGAGAGACGGGTCCGGCACGGGCGCGAGGGGTTTCTATGACAGAGCGGGGCAAATTCTCCGCCGGGGCGGTAGTGGTGCGGCGGTGGGACGATGGGTGGCGCTTCCTGGTGCTCCGGGCTTACCGCAACTGGGATTTTCCGAAGGGCTTGCCCCGGCCCGGGGAAGGACCGTTGCAGGCTGCGCTGCGCGAGGTGGAGGAAGAGACCTCCTTGAACGATCTGCGCTTTCCCTGGGGGGAGGACTACCGGGAAACCGAGCCCTACGCCGGGGGCAAGATCGCCCGCTTCTACCTGGCCGAGTCGCCGGGCGCTCCCGTGGCCCTTCCCGTCTCGCCGGAGCTGGGGCGCCCGGAGCACCACGAGTACCGCTGGACGCGCTTCGAGGAAGCCAGAAAGCTACTGCCTCCGCGGCTGCACCCGATCCTGGATTGGGCCCGGCAACGCATCGCCTCCGCTCCGATCCCCGAGGGGCGGCGGTCCTGAGGGCTGTAAAAAGCGGACGAGCCTCCGTGACCGACCAGGAGTGCGTCCAGTTCCTCCAGTGGGCCCTGCCCCAGTTGGGCTATCGCTGGGCCGGCTTCCGCAAGGTGCGCCGACAAGTGTGCCGGCGCCTGCGCGGCCGCATGGGCGAGTTGGGACTATCCGGCGCGGCTGCCTACATTCAGTATCTTGCCTCCCACCCTTCGGAGTGGGGGGTCCTGGACGGCTTCTGCCGCATCACCATCTCCCGGCTCTTCCGCAACCGGGCCGTGTTCAAGCTGCTCGCCGAGGTGGGTCTGCCACGGCTCGGCGAAGCCGTCTCCCGGGCGGGCCGAACCGAACTGCGGGCCTGGAGCGCAGGATGCGCGAGCGGAGAAGAGCCCTATTCCCTGGCGCTTCTCTGGCGCCTCCAAGTGCAGCCGCGCTTTCCGGACCTGGATCTTTCCATCCTCGCCACGGACGCAGACGAAGCGCTGCTGCAGCGCGCCGCCCAGGCCTGCTACGGCAGGAGTAGCCTCAGGGAGCTTCCTCCCGAATGGCTGGACTTGGGCTTCGAGCCCGCCGGAGCCCGCTATTGCCTGCGAGAGGAATACCGGCGGGGCGTCCGCTTCCAGCGCCAAGACATCCGCCGTGAGTGGCTGGAAGGGCCCTTCGATCTCATCCTCTGCCGCAATTTGGTCTTTACTTACTTCGACACCGCCCTTTGCGCCGCGGTGGGCCGGCAGATCGCAGAGCGCTTGAACGAGGGAGGGTTGCTCCTCGTCGGCTACCACGAGCAGCTTCCCCCCGGGATGCCGGAGCTGCGCCCTTGGCCGGGTCGGTACGGGCTCTACCAGAAGTGCGCCAACGGGACGCCCCTCGCCCGTTAAGGCCGATGCCGACTCTCCCCGCCGGCAATCCCGCTGGCGATGAGATGGGCGACCCGCAAGGGCTCGGGGAGCGTCCCGTGAATCGCGAGCCGGCGCAGCGCGCGTCCCGCCGCGTCCGCGTCGATGCCCGCCCGCTGCACGTACAGTCCCTCGATCCGCTCGACGGGGCCGGCCGCTTCGACGAGCGTCCACTTGCGCCGCCCTCCAGGAACGCGCTCGAGGAGCGCTCGGCGAACCCCATCGATATCGGGCCGGCGCCGGACCACGGCGATCACCGGAAGACCCAGGCGCCGATGCAGCGCGGGAAGATCGACCACGTTGAATCCGGCCACCGCGATGCCTTGCAGCAGCACGAGCTGGAGTTAGGGAAAGAACCGGGATCTGCGCACCAGATCGGCAATCACCCGCGTGGCGTTCGTCCCGTCCCGGCGCACCTTGGCGGAGAGCACGCCCACGAGCCTGGGCCCGTCGTAGACCGCCCCCACCAGCAACACATCGCCCCGGTGGCCCGGTTCGAAAGGCCCGTCGTCGAACCCCACCACATGGGAGTAGCCGTCGGCCATGGGCGCCTGCCCGGAGAATCCAAGAATGCGTGATAAAGTAAAAACGTAACTTCCAAACGATCAAGCCTCCCAGTGTCCTCCCTGCACGTGCAGCTTTCCCATCCCTGGGACCTAGCACCCCGGGACGCCATGCGCCTGCAGGAAGCCCTGCGGGAGCGGGTGGAACTGGGCGACCGGCTGGCGGAAGTGAGCGCGGTGGGCGGCGTCGACGTGGGCTTCGAGGACCAGGGCCGCACGGCGCGGGGCGCGGTGGTGGTCCTGGGCTACCCCGGCCTGGCGCCCCTAGACTACGCCGTGGCTCGGGCACCGGTCACCTTTCCCTACGTCCCGGGGCTCCTTTCTTTCCGGGAAATTCCCGTCGTGCTCCAGGCGCTCGAAAGGCTGGGGCGAACTCCCCAGCTCCTGCTGTGCGACGGCCAGGGTTACGCCCATCCCCGCCGCCTGGGCATCGCTTCCCACCTGGGAATCATCTGCGACCTGCCCACCATCGGGGTGGCGAAAACCCTCTTGATCGGCGAGCACGAGCCGGTGCCGGACGTGCGGGGTGCGTGGCGCCCGCTGATGGATCGGGGAGAAGTGGTGGGCGCGGCGCTGCGCACCCGCGCGGGCGTGGCGCCGATCTACGTGTCGGCGGGCCATCGAGTGAGCCTGGAGACGGCCCTGCGCTACGTGATGGGCTGCGTCACCCGCTATCGCCTGCCAGAGACCACCCGTTGGGCCCATCGGCTGGCCTCCCATCCCGAAAGGGGAGCGGGCGAGACCGCCTGGAAGCTCAGTTGAGCGCGCGTTCGATCGCTTCGGTGAGCCGGGGCGAGACGGGCTCGACCTGGCTTGGAAACGCCGCCAGCAAGCGGCCGTCCCGGCCGATGAGCAGCTTGTGGAAATTCCATCTGGGCACCGCTTCGGGATGGGCCCGGGCCGCCCAGCGATACAGGGAATGGGCGTCCGGTCCCCGCACCCGTTGCTTGGTGGTCATGGGGAAGGTGACACCGAAATTCACCTCGCAGAATTCCTTGATCTTAGCCTCGCTGCCCGGCTCCTGGTTGCCAAAATCGTTGGAGGGCACGCCCAGCACCACCAGGCCGCGGCTGCGATAGCGCTCCCAGAGCGCCTGCAACCCCTTGTATTGCGGGGTGTAGCCGCAGAAAGAGGCGGTGTTGACCAGCAGCACCACTTTGTCGGTGAAGGTCCCCTTCGGGAAAGGTTTTCCGTCGATGGCCACAAGCCCCAAGGCGTCCCAGTCCACGGGCTCTGCCGCCGCAGGCCCCACCGCTGACAACATCAAGGCAAACGCCGCAACCAGACAAGCGGAACGCACCGGTCCCCTCCCTTTTCCGTTCAATTCCCGTGCCGACAAGAGGTCACCATGACGAGATACAGCGCATTCATGCCCATCATCGCCAGCGGATCCTCGACGCCCGCTTCCTTCAACCAGGCAATCTGGGCGGAATAGGCCGGCTGCTCGAGATCGCGCCCAGGGCAGACGCCCGGCACGCCCATATGCAACCCGTCCTCGGCCTGCATATGGTGGACCAGCTCGTGCAGCAGCATGCTCACGTGGTAGACGTTGTCCTGAGACCAGTTGCGCGGCAGGTAAATGGTGCGGCTTCTGTGGTCGTAAGCGGCAACGGCGCCCTCCGTCTCGCTGCACTGCCTTTTTCCCGCGAACGCGAGCCTCTGGATCTCGCAGTGGGTGGCGAACGCCACCTCAGGAAGACGATCAGGTACGGGCAAACCGGTGTACGCCGCAATCCACGCCATCAACGCCAGGATCAATTCGCGCATCGAACGAAAGCGGACGCGGGGAAAAGAAACGCGGCAGATACCGCTGGATAAAAACGATATCCACCCTCCTCGCCGAGCCAGACGGCTCACGCTTCCATTTTAGACAAGCGTCAGGCGGACGTTCTCCCGCGAAGATTCGAGATTTCCGGACTTTCTTTTGCGCGAAAGCTCCGAGCCAAAAACAAGAGGCCGCGCACAGCGGCCCCCAAGTGCTTGATTCTTTGGCGCGCCCGGCAGGATTTGAACCCACGACCCCCTGGTTCGTAGCCAGGTACTCTATCCAACTGAGCTACGGGCGCGAGGCGTTGATTATAGCAAAGGGTGCTCGGCCGACGCATCCATCCACGCCCGCCAGAGCGGCAGGCTCCCCGAACTCTCCTGCCAGTGCCACGCCATGCCAAGGAAAACGCCTCGCGCAGGGGTTTTTCGATTTGCCAATCTGGCGGAGAGAGAGGGATTCGAACCCTCGATACGGGTTTAAGCCCGTATAACGCCTTAGCAGGGCGCCCCCTTCGGCCTCTCGGGCATCTCTCCGTGCAATCCAAAACTCGGCTGGTCTGCCTGCCCGATGCCCTCGCGGCCTCGGGGGCGCCTTGGCGCCCCGCCATCCACGAACGCCTTGCGGCGTTGGCCTCTCGGACATCTCCGCGAACCGGCATGCGTAGCATAGCGGTCCCGCGCCTTGCCGGTCAAACCGCGTTACTGGGGCTGGTCCAGATCGAACGCCTTGTGCAGCGCGCGCACCGCCAGCTCCATGTATTTGTCTTCCACCACCACCGAAATCTTGATCTCCGAGGTGGAAATCATCTGGATGTTGATTCCTTCCTCGGCCAGGGTGCGGAACATCTTGCTGGCGATGCCCACGTGGGAACGCATCCCGACCCCCACCACAGAGACCTTGGCGATCTTGTCGTCGCCGGTCACGCCGGCCGCGCCGATGTGGGGAGCCACTTGATCTCGCAGGATCTTCAGCGCCTTCTGGTATTCGTTGCGATGGACGGTGAAGGAAAGGTCCGTCATGCCGTCGTGCCCCACGTTCTGGACGATCATGTCCACGTCGATGTTGGCGTCGGCGATGGGCCCTAGGATCTGGTAGGCGATGCCCGGCCGGTCGGGAACGTTGAGCACGGTGATTTTGGCCTCGTCGCGGTTGAACGCGATGCCGGAAATGATTGCCTGTTCCATTTTCTCGTCTTCCTCGAACGTGATCAGCGTGCCTTCCCCGTCCTCTTCGAAGCTGGACAGCACGCGCAGCCGCACTTTGTACTTGCCGGCGAATTCGACCGAGCGGATCTGGAGCACCTTCGATCCGAGGCTCGCCATCTCCAGCATTTCTTCGAACGTGATGCATTTCAAGCGCCGGGCTTCCGGCACGATGCGCGGATCGGTGGTGTAGACCCCGTCCACGTCGGTGTAGATCTGGCACTCTTCCGCTTTCAGCGCCGCCGCCAGGGCGACGGCGGTAGTGTCCGAGCCGCCGCGGCCCAGGGTGGTGATGTTTCCCTCTTCGTCCACCCCTTGGAAGCCGGCCACCACGACGATCGCACCCGAGGCCAAATCGCGGCGGATCTTGTCCTCGTCGATTTTCACGATGCGCGCCTTGGTGAAGGCGCTGTCGGTGAGGATGCGCACCTGGGCGCCTGTGTAACTGCGGGCTTTGAGCCCCAGGTCCATGAGCGCCATGGAAAGTAGCGCGATGGTCACCTGCTCGCCGGTGGACACCATGACGTCCAGCTCCCGGGGATCGGGATGGGCCTGGACCTCCCGCGCCAGGGCGATGAGGCGGTTGGTCTCCCCCGCCATGGCGGACACCACCACCACGAGCTGATGCCCCTGGGCGTGGTACCTGGCAACCCGGCGGGCCACGTTTTTGATGCGTTCGGTGGTCCCGACGGAGGTCCCACCGTATTTCTGCACGATCAGAGCCACGGCTGCTATAGATGAAAAAGATGAAATTTTAATGGCTTTTGTCGCCGCTGAGGAGGATCAGCGTAATCCGATCGAAGACCTCCGCGCCTGTGCCGCCAGGCACCTTGATGTGTCGTCCGGAAACATTCCTCAAAAACCGAGAACTAATCGGAAACAAGCTTAGGATTATGTAAAACCAAGGCGGCGCACAAAGTCGAAACCAATGGCATAGGGAACAAAAAGCGCTCCCATCCTTTCTTTCCTAGTGCAATGGGCCGCGTAACCGGTTACACTATGCGAATGCGATAGCCCTTCCACTCGCACACAGGATTTGCATATGCCAGCGACAACCCGGCTCGACAATCCACGCCTCATCCGCCAGCGCCTCGGGATGAGCCAAACGGAGTTCTGGGGCAAGATCGGCGTCACCCAGAGCGGCGGATCCCGCTACGAAAGCGGGCGGCCCATGCCCCGGCCCGTGCGGGAGCTATTGCGGCTCGTGCACGTCGAGGGCCTCGATCTGGCCTCGGTGAACCGCCGCGACATGGAGATTATCCACTACCTGAAAAAAGCCCGTCCGGCGCTCTACCGCTCGCTGCTGAAGGCGGCCCGGGAACGGCCCCGCCGCTGAGCTCTCGGGACGCAGTCGGACTTTTTCCAAGGGCTCCAAGGCTCGAGAGCCGTTTCAGGGAGTCCACTCCACCGGCAACCCCAGGCGCCGGATGTCGTCCGCCAGGGCCCTTCCCCAGGCGTCGTCCACCGGGGCAAGCCGGGGCGCCTCGGGCTGCATGGACGGCCGGGCCAGGCTGTAGAGCAGCACCCCCTTGAGTGGCACACCGTCCCGCAAGGCGTCCGCCAGGAACGCCAGGTACGCCGCCCGTTCCCCATCGCTGGGGGACATGCCGTCTTCCAGGAACACGCAGGTCTGAATCCAAGTGGGGCATAGCCCCGCGGCGATCTCCAGATTCGCCCGCACTCGCTCGGGCCCCAAGCCCGCGTGGTTCACCCTGGCCAGTCCTTCCCGCGTCGCCCGATCCAGCTTGAACCACACCTCCCCGTTCAGCTCCCCCATCCGGGCGAGGCCCCGCTGGACCGCGGCGCGGTGCATGAGACTCCCGTTGGTGATCAGGATGAGCTTGGTTTGCGGCGGCACCGGGATTTCCTGCATGACCCGCCCTATCCGCTCCACCACCCGGTCGAACCCCCGGGCGCTGGTGGGCTCCCCGTTGCCCGAAAGGGCCACGTCGTTGAGTCGGCGCATCTCCGGAGGAGCAGCCTGTTCCAGGTAATTGCCGTGAATCACCTGGCTAAGGAACGCCCGCAGCTCCCGCTCCAGCCGCTCCAGGTCCACCGGGGGGGCGCTTCCGCGGATCAACCCGGGCACCTGGCAATAGATGCAGCGCCAGTTGCAGGCGTTGTTGGTATTGAGGTTCACCCCCACCGAAAGCCCCCGAGCGCGCCGGGACAACACCGGGTACACGTAGCGCAGCCCCGCCGCGTCCCGATCGTGGTCGGTGGTGGATAGCCGCTTGCCGCCGCGCTCTAGGGTCAAAAACGCCGTGCCTGCGCCCGGATCGCTGCGCGCTTCGATGCTATAATTTTGATTTTTCTCGTCTCTTTGCCCCATGCTGATCACTCGCCGCCTGGAATTCGACGCCGGTCACCGCATCCCCAGCCACGGCAGCCAATGCCGCCACCTGCACGGGCATCGCTACGCCTTGGAAGTGACCCTCTCCGGAGACATTATCACCAGGGAGGGGGCCCCGGAACAGGGGATGGTGATGGACTTCGCCGAAGTGCGGGCGATCGCCTGGCGCCACCTGGTGCAGGCCTGGGACCACGCCTTCCTCGTCTACGAAAAGGACGCGGCGGTGGTGAAGTTCCTTAATTCCCTGCCCGGTCACAAGACCGTGGTCCTCAGCGCCCCGCCCACGGCGGAGAACCTGGCGCTGGAAGCCTTTCGCATCCTGGACGCCGCCTACCGGGACACCTACGGCAACCACCTGCGGCTGGAGCGGGTGCGCCTTTATGAGACGCCCAACTGCTGGGCGGACGCGGTGCGCGAGCGGTTTTAGGCGCCATCCCCCTTTACCAAGGCTTCACAAGCTTTTACATTCTTCCCGCGGGCGATTGTCACGCCCGCGATACAATTTTCTTGCCATCGGAACGTCAACGTTCCAGGGAGGCCGCTCCATGATCATCCCGCCGCTTCGCCCCGTCCTCTTACCCATCGCGCTTTTGCTTCCCATGGTGTTGGCGGCCTGCGGCGGGGGCGGCGGAAGTTCTTCGGGGCTTGCCCCGAACTCCCCCACGTATAACGAGATCCTGTTCAGCTCTCCCGCCACCATCGACGGGACACTGCAGAACTACCGTCTGAACAGCAGCGCCATCACGCCCGCGAGCGGATCTGGCAACGACAACAAGATCGAAGGCACGGTAAGGGGTAGTAGCGGTACCCTCACCTCGATCGACATCACGGTAACGTTCGAAGGAAGCCAGCTGTTCACCGAGACTTTCGATAACTTCACCACAACGACCGAGACAGATAGTGAATTCGGGGTCGCCTACAAGTTTCAAAGTATCAACAGAGGAGCTGGCGGTGTTCGTAGAATGACCTTCTTCGAGCCTCAAGCCCTTGGCTTGAGGTATTCCGCGCTTGGTATCTGGGAATATGAAACCTTCCCCGGCGCGAATCCGTCCCAGGGGGGGTACTTCTCTATGGGTGCCATCACCCGCGGGAGTGATATTCCGATCTCGGGCAGCGCTACGTACAGCGGCAAGCTTATCGGGACTTACACCGACGGCACCGCGGTGTACGCAGTGGGTGCGAATGCCAGCGCGACAGCCGACTTCACCTTCACCTCGCCGAGCGTTTCCCTAAATACGACCAATACTGTAATCGTTAAAGAAGGAACGACCGTTCAAATTCCCGCCAATGAATTGAATCTCTCCGGGACATTAACCTATCCAGGCGGCACGAACAACCTCACCGGCATGCTGACAACCACTAACAATCTGACCGGCCCTGCTTCCGCCCGTTTCTATGGTCCCCAGGCCGCCGAGCTGGGCGGCACGTTCTTCGTGAAGAACGCCAGCAATACAGAGCAAATGGTCGGCGGCTTCGCTTTGAAGAAACAATGAAAAGCCACCGCCCGGCCGCCCTCTTCCCCCTTCTTACCACCCGCTGAATCCCCGTTTCCCCTCTCCATGCCCTGGCCCCGCTGGCTCTTGATCGCCTGGCTGTGGGCCGCGACGGGGAGCTGGGCCGCGAACATCACGCTAGAACTCTCCCATGAAGAGGCGAGCGCGCTGGCGGCCCAGTGGCTCGCGGAAGGCCGCACCGAGGACGCGGGGCGGCTGATCGAGCGCCTCGCGGCAACCCTTCCCGGCGATCCTCAGATCGTTTTCCTCCAGGGGCTCCACGCCCTCCAGACCGGCCGATACCGGCAGGCGGTGGAGCGCTTTCGTTCCCTCCTCACCCGGGACCCCCGCCTGATCCGCGTCCGCCTGGAGCTCGCCCGGGCCCTGTACTTCGCCGGGGATTTCGAAGCGGCCCGCTACCACTTCGAAGCGGCGCTGGGGGAAGACCTGCCGCCCGCGGCGCGGGAGAACGTGCTTCGCTTCCTGCGGGCGATCGAAGCCCAGACCACCTGGATCCGCTTCACCGCCACCCTGATCCGGGACACCAACCCCGCCAACGCCACCCGGGCGGAGAGAATCACCCTGTTCGGCCTGGAATTCGTCGTCGATCCGCAGTCCCGCCCCCGGGATTCCCTGGGCGTGGGGTTCAACGCCGACGCTCGCTACGCCTTCGGCTCGGAGAACCGCAGTTTCGTCCGGGGCGCGGTGGCCGCCCGGGAATACCCCGGGCGCTTCGCCGACTTCTACTACGCCCAGGCAACCCTCGGCCGCAACGCCTTTCTCGGCGACTCCGTCGTTAGCGCCGAGGCGGGTCCCGTCTACGCCCGGTATCAGGGCCGCGGGCTCTATGCCGGCGGCATCGCCCAGGCGAGCCACAGCCATCCCCTCGGCAGGCGGGTGTTGGCCCAGGAGAGCTTGACCTGGCGCCTGCTCGACTACGACCGCTTCGAAGACCTCTCCGGCCACCAGCCCTGGGCCGGCCTGCACCTTCGCTACGCCCTGGACGGCACCTCCGCCCTCGGCGCAAGCGTCCAGGTCGGGCGCCATTACGCCCGGGAAGAGGCGTTCAGCTACAAGGCGATGGAAGGGGTGTTGCGCTACAGCAAGGAGCTTCCCGCCCGGCTCAATTTCGAGGCGCGGCTCACCGCCAATCGCTTTCGCTATCTCGGCGAGCAGCCTTTGTTCGGGATCCTGCGCAAAGACCGGCTGTGGCGGCTCGACTTCGAGTTCCTGATCCGGGACTGGGCGGTGGCGGGCTTTGCCCCTTACGTGGCGGTGAGCTTCGAGCGCAACGATTCCACCATCCCGATCCACGAATACCGGCGCAACTTCGTGGCGGTGGGGGTTTCGCGGGCATTCTGAGCGCCTCGTCAAGCGGGGTGCACAGAAGTGGCAGCGAAACGCACCGTCATTCCCACGTCCTGCACACGGCTTATGATACTGGGGTGCTGGAGTCCGCCCGGCGCGCCCGCGGGGTGGCGGCGCCGGCCATGCCGGAGAACGTGGTGCCGCTCCACAAGGCGGGCTGACTCGCCACCCAGTGAGCGCTCCGCCGTCGTGGTCTGATTCCAGCCGTGCCCGCTCCTTGGGGGTGGGTGCATCTCCTCCCCCGGCCTTTGGGGGCCTTCCCCCGCTTGTCTTATGGTGCGTCATTGACGTATCATAAAACATCCCGTGGAAACAACAACCTTCACGAAGCTGCTGCCGCGCTACCTATCGGATGACGACTACCGCGGGTTGCAAGCCTACTTGATGGAGCACCCGGACGCCGATGCGGTGATGAAGGGCACGGGCGGGGTGCGGAAGGTACGCTGGAGCATCGAAGGCAAGGGCAAGTCGGGCGGCATGCGTGTGATCTACTTCTGGCGAAGGACGCACGAGCAAATTTTCATGCTGACCATCTATGGCAAGGGCGAGCGGGCCAATCTGAGCCAGGCCCAACGCAACGCCATCGCCCAATGGGTGAAACGGCTGACATGAACAAGCGAAACATCGGACGGGAGATCATCGAAGGGCTTGAGGAGCTGGCCGCCTGGACCCGGGGCAAGGCCGAGCTTGCCACGCATGAAGTGACGCTGCCCACGGCCGAGGACGTGCCGCACATCCGAAAGGAACTCAAGCTGTCGCAGGACGCCTTCGCCGGCCTGTTGGGCGTGAGCGTGGGAACGCTGCGCAACTGGGAGCAGCGGCGCCGCGAGCCCCAGGGGCCTGCGAGAAGCCTGCTCTACATCGTGTCGAAGGAGCCGGATGCGGTTCTTCGGGCCTTTCGGGACCCCAGCCCGGACCCCCGCGCAGGGATCGAGCACCTCGTCGCCGCGCAGCAAGCCAAGGCGGCGGCGTCAAGGAAAGCCGTCCCCGTGGTCAAGCGGGCGGCGGCAAAGAAATGCGCCCTGCGGAAAGGTCCATTGAAACGAGGGCGGCGATGACGAGATTCGCCACGCTCAAGTGAAGGTGGCTGAAGGACGCTGCCTTTCCGGCAGGAGTACGAGGCGCTGGAAGAGGAGTTTGCCGCGGAATTCCTGCGCGCGCACGGCCGCCGAGCTCGCCCAGGCTGTGCCCGAACGCGCCGGGTCTTGAGAGGCGGCGCGGGAAGTAGCTCTGCGCGTTGAAAGCGCCCCGCGCCATGCCCCGGTCGCCTGGGTCGACGCGGGTTCACTCGAGGACGCGTGCTAGGCGGCGGGGGGTATCGGCTTCGTCAGGGCGGGGCAAGGGCTCCCATACCGTCTATGCTCGAAGGGGGGAGCCGGTGATCTTGCACTTCCAGAAAGAACTGCAACGGCTGCTTTCCCCGTACCAAGCCCGCCAGTTGACCGAAATGCTCGACAATTACGAGGGCTGACCATGGCGCGTTGCCTCCGCGAAAGCCTCGGCCCTCGCTGCGCTCGTGACGTCCCAGCCAAGCGGTGCTCGGGTGGTCGAACCCTGCGGTTCGTCCACACACCCGCCCCTCTAGAACCAAAATGGCTACATTGAGGGGCCATTTTGATTCTGGCGGAAGGGGTGGGATTCGAACCCACGGCACCCTCGCGGGTGCGCCTGATTTCAAGTCAGGTGCATTCAACCGCTCTGCCACCCTTCCGCGGCGCAACTGCCGCACCGGAACGAAAGTTTACTCGGCGGCCCTTTGCCCGTCCAAGCCGCTCGGAGCCCGGCTAAGCCACGGCGTTCAAGACCTTGAGCGGCGGCTGCTCGGCGACCCGGCGCGTTCCCAGCCATCCGGCCAGCGTCACGCCCGCGGTGCCCGCCAGGATGCCGGCGATCCAGAGGGTCTTGTTCATCTGGAAGGGGACGTTCAGCACCCGGGTGGACACGGCCCAGCCTACGGCGGTGGCGCCGAACGCCGCCACCACGCCCGCGATCAGGCCGATCAGCGCGAATTCCACCAGGTGGATCGCCCGCAACTGGGCCGCCTGGGCGCCGAGGGTGCGCAGGATGGCCGCATCCGCCAGCCGTTCGTCCCGGGTCGCCGCGATGGCGGCGTAGAGCACCAGCACCCCCGCGGCCAGGGTGAACAGGAAAACGAACTCGATGGCCCGGATCACCTGATCCATGAGGGCCTGCACCTGGGCAAGGACCGCCGCCACGTCGATGACCAGCAGGTTGGGAAAGCGCTTGACCAGGGCGTCCATGACCTCGCTCCGTGCCCGGGGCAGATGAAAGCTCGCGACATCGCTCGTCGGGTAGCCGTCCAGGACGCCCGGCGGCATCACCACGAAGAAATTGACCCGGAAGGAATCCCAATCCACGCTGCGCAGGCTCGTGACCGGACCGGACAAGGTAGCCCCCGCGATGTCATAGGTGAGCGTATCCCCCAGCCGGATGCCCAGGGTCTCGGCGATCCCCTGCTCCACGGAGAAGGCGGCGTGTCCCCGGTCTTCGGGGGTCCACCAGCGTCCCGCCACGATGCGGTTATCCGTCTGCAGCGTCTCCGCCCAGGACAGGTTGAATTCCCGGTCGATGAGACGCTTGGCCCGCTCGTCGGCGTAATCGGCCGAGGAGACGGGCCGGCCGTTGATCGCCGCGAGCCGCGCCCGCACCATGGGATAGGTCTTGGGAGGGGGGATACCCTGCGCCTCGAAGAAGCGCCCCAAGGTTTGCCGCTGGTCCGGCTGGATGTTCACCAGGAACCGGTTAGGCGCATCCGGGGGCAAGCTGGATCGCCAGCTCTGGAGGAGATCGCCCCGCACCAGGGTGAGCAGGAGCATGGCCATCAGCCCCATCGCCACGGCGGCAGCCTGGACGGCGGTGGAAAACGGGCGGCGTCGGAGATTGGCAAGCCCCATGCGCCAGGCGCCCGTGCCGTTTCCGCTCAGGGCGGCGAGCCCCCGGACCAGGAGCCACGACAGGGCGCCCGCCGCGGCGAGCCCCGCCGCCGTGCCCAGGAGCACGACGCGCCCCAACTGCCAATCCCCCGCTTGCCGGAGGATGAGGGCGGCGATCGCCGCGATGCCAAAGGCATAACCCAGAATCCCGGCGCTCCTGGGCACTCCCAATTCCCGGCGCAGCACCCGCAAGGTCGGCACCCGGGCTAGCGCCGCCAGGGGCGGCATGGCGAAGCCGAACAGAAGCACGAATCCGGCAGCGTAACCTTCGAGAAGAGGCGCTAGCCCCGGCGGCGGCAGCCCGCCGCCCACCACCGGGGCGAGCAGCACGAGAAGGCCCCCATGGCCCGCCCAGCCCAGGAGCGCTCCCGCCGCACCCGCGGTCAATCCCAGGAACAGAAATTCCCCGCCGTAGATCCTCAGGATAGACCCCTGGCTCGCCCCCAGGCAGCGCAGCATGGCGCAGGCGTCGAAATGCCGCTGCAAGTACCGACGGGCGGCGAGGGCCACCGCCACCGCCGCCAGGATCACCGCGGCGAGGGAAGACAACGCCAGGAACCGCTCCGCCCGCTCGAGCCCCGAGCGGATCTCGGGCCGGGCGTCCCTGATGCTGTCCACCTTCTGGCCGGGTCCGGCGGCGCGAGCGGCGAAGCCGTGGAACCGCTCCACCGCCGACGGGGGGCCCGCCACCAGCAGGTGATAGCGAATGCGGCTGCCGGGCTGGATGAGCCCTGTGCCGGGCAGGTCTTCCAGGTTGAGGATCACTCGGGCCCCCAGGTTGAAAAAGCCCGCCACGCTCTCGGGTTCCTGCTCGATCACGCCCCCGATGGCGAAGGAGCGCTCCCCCAGCCAGAGCCGGTCACCCACCGTGACGCCCAGGCGAGAGAGCACCCGCGGGTCCGCCCACACGGTCCCGGGCGCCGGCGCGCTGCGCCGCGCCGGGCGCATCCCCACCGCGTCCGCTACCCGCAGCTCGCCCCGCAGGGGATAGCCCTGCTCCACGGCCCGCACATCCACCAGGAGGCTGCGCTCGTCGGCAAAGGCCATGCTGGGAAACTTGATGAGCGCCGCGGTGGCAAGCCCCAGGGCCTGGGCCTCTTTCCGGAAGCGCTCGGGAAGGGGTCGGTTCCCGGCCACCACCAGGTCGGCCCCCAACAGGCGGTTGGCCTGGGACACCAGAGCCGCGCGAACCCGGTCGTTGAAAAATCCCACCGTGGTCACGGCGGCCACCCCGATCGCGAGCGCCAGCGCGAGCACCCGCAGCTCCCCCGCCCGCAGGTCGCGTCCCAGGAAACGAAACGCGAGGAAGAGCTCCTGCGCCAGAGTCACGGACGATCCTCCCCGTTCAGAAGCCGCCCCCCGTGGAGCCGCAACTGGCGATGGCAGCGCTGCGAAACCGCCGGATCATGGGTGACCAGGACCAGGGTGGTGCCCCGCTCCCGATTCAGGTCGAACATGAGGGCGATGATCTCCTCGCCGGTCGCCGGGTCCAGGTTGCCTGTCGGCTCGTCGGCGAGGAGCAGCCGGGGCGTGGAAGCGAAGGCGCGGGCTAGGGCCACCCGTTGCTGCTCGCCCCCCGAAAGCTGCCGGGGATAGTGATGGAGGCGCTCCTCCAGGCCCACCCGCTCGAGCAGCCCCAGCGCCGCCCGGCGCGCGTCGCGCCTTCCCGCCAGCTCCAGGGGCAGCATCACGTTCTCCAGCGCCGTCATGGCCGGCAAGAGCTGGAACGACTGGAACACGAAGCCGATGGCGTCGCGCCGAAGCCGCGCCCGGGCATCCTCGTCCAGGGAAAACAGGTCGATCCCATCCAGGTACACCCGCCCCTCGGTGGGAACGTCCAGCCCCGCCAGCAGTCCCAGCAGGGTGGTTTTCCCGGACCCCGAGGCGCCCACCACCGCGACGGCCTCCCCCGGCTCGACCTCAAAGCTCACATCGCTCAAAATGGCGAGGGTGCGGCTGCCCACATTCACCCGCTTGCCCAAGCCGCAGGCGCGCAGCAATGCCTTGTCGTTCTGACCCATGTTGAAGAGACTGATCTTGTTGGTCTGGCTGGCGGCCTCTCCCGCCGCCTTCGCCGGGCCGGTCATCGTGGTACTCGGCGATAGCCTCTCTTCGGGCTACGGCCTCCCGGCGGGAAGCGGCTGGGTCGCGTTGCTCGAAGCGCGGCTGCACGCCCTGGGCTATCCCCACCAGGTGGTCAATGCCAGCGTAAGCGGTGAAACCACCCTGGGCGGGCGCAATCGCGTCGCGGGGCTCCTCGAGCGCCATCGGCCCGAAGTCCTCATTGTGGCCCTGGGAGGAAACGATGGCCTGCGGGGGCTCGCCCCGGAGACCACCCGGGACAATCTGGCGGCCATCATCGAAGCGGCGCAGGCTCGGGGGGCGCGCGTCGTTCTCGCCGGCATACGTTTGCCACCCAACTACGGCAGACCTTACATCGAAAAGTTCCACGCCCTCTTCCCCGCGCTCGCCCGGCGCTACGGGGTGCCCCTGGTGCCCTTCCTCCTGGAGGGCTTCGGCGAGCGCCTAGAGTTTTTCCAGGCCGACGGAATCCATCCCGGCGAGCCCGCCCAGGCGCTGATGCTCGATAACGTGTGGCCGGCCCTCAAACCCCTGCTCGACGCCCATTCCGGATCCCGCCGCACCAGCCGTAAGAGCATGTAAGGATCCCGACGCAAGGAGCGACCAAGTGGGCAAAACCCCGGCGCCGCCGGCTTCCCCGGCCCTCCGGATGCCTCCTTCGAGGAAACCGCTATGACCAAGGTGCGCCTGATCGTCCTGCTGGCCCTCGCGGGCCTGGTCGCGGCCTTTTTCGCTTTCGGCCTGGACCGCTATCTCACCCTGGAGCACTTCAGGGCCCAGCAGGCGGCCATCGTGGCCTATCACCACGCCCACCCCCTCGCGAGCGCCATGGGGTTTTTCGCGCTCTACGTGGCGGTCGCCGGCCTGTCGCTGCCCGGCGCGGCCCTCATGACCCTGGTGGCCGGCGCCATCTTCGGGCTGCTGTGGGGAACCGTGATCGTGTCCTTCGCCTCCAGCATCGGGGCGACGCTCGCCTTTCTCGCCAGCCGTTTCCTGTTCCGCGACGCCATCCAGAGCCGCTTCCGGGACAAGCTCCAGGCGATCAACGCGGGGATCGAGCGGGAAGGTGCATTCTACCTCTTCGCCCTGCGGCTGGTGCCGGTGTTCCCGTTCTTCATGATCAACCTGGCCATGGGGCTGACCTCCATGAAGACCTGGACCTTCTATTGGGTGAGCCAGGTGGGCATGTTCCCCGGAACGATCGTGTATGTGAACGCCGGCACCCAGCTCGCCCGCCTGGAAAGCCTGTCGGGCATCCTTTCGCCCACCCTGCTCGCCTCCTTCGCCCTGCTGGGGATCTTCCCCCTCATCGCGAAGAAGATCGTGGCGCTGATGCGCGTTCGGCGGGTCTACGCCCGCTGGCCCCGGCCCGCGAGGTTCGATCGCAATCTGGTGGTAATTGGGGCCGGCTCCGCGGGCCTGGTGGCCGCCTACATTGCCGCCGCGGTGCGCGCCAAGGTGACCCTCATCGAAAAAGACCGCATGGGCGGGGACTGCCTCAACACCGGCTGCGTGCCGTCCAAGGCGCTGCTGCGCACCGCCAAGCTCCTGGCCCAGGCCAGGCGCGCCCGGGAGTTCGGGCTGCGTTCCATCCAGGTGGAGTTCGATTTCGCCGAGGTGATGGAGCGGGTGCAGCGGGTGATCCGCACGGTCGCCCCCCACGATTCGGTGGAACGTTACACCCACCTGGGCGTCGAAGTGATTCAAGGCGAAGCCCGCATCGCCACCCCCTTCACGGTGGAAGTGAACGGGCGCACCCTTACCACCCGCAGCATCGTGATCGCCGCCGGCGCCCGCCCCCTGGTCCCTCCGATCCCGGGCATCGAGGACATGGGCTACCTCACTTCGGACACCGTGTGGGCCCTCCGGCGGCTTCCGCGACGGCTGCTGGTGCTGGGAGGCGGGCCCATCGGATGCGAGCTGGCCCAGGCCTTCGCCCGTTTCGGCTCCCGGGTGACCCAGGTGGAAATGCTGCCCCGGCTCCTGATCCGGGAAGATCCGGAAATCTCCGAAATGGTGCTTCAGCGCTTCCGTAAGGAGGGCATCGACGTGCGCATCGGCCACAAGGCCAAGCGTTTTCTCACGGAAAACGGCGAGAAAATTCTCGTCGCCGAGCGGGACGGAGCCGAGGCGCGCCTCCCCTTCGACGACCTGCTGGTGGCGGTGGGGCGCGTCCCCAACACCACCGGCTACGGGCTCGAGGAGCTGGGCATTCCGGTCAACCAGAGCCGCACCATCGAGGCCAACGAGTTCCTGCAGACGATCTACCCCAACATCTACGTGTGCGGCGATGTGGCCGGGCCGTTCCAGTTCACCCATACCGCCGCCCACCAGGCTTGGTACGCGACGGTGAACGCTCTGTTCGGCCAGTTCCACAAGTTCCGCGCCGATTACTCCGTGGTCCCCTGGGCCACCTTCACCGACCCCGAAGTGGCCCGGGTGGGGCTCAACGAGCAAGACGCCAAGGAACGGGGCATCGACTACGAGGTGACCACCTACGGCCTCGACGACCTGGACCGGGCCATCGCCGACGAAGCCGCCCACGGGCTGGTCAAAGTGCTGACGGTGCCGGGCAAAGACAAGATCCTCGGGGTCACCATCGTGGGAGAGCACGCGGGCGACCTGATCGCCGAATACGTGCTCGCCATAAGGCACGACATCGGGCTCAACAAGATCCTGGGCACGATCCACATCTACCCGACCCTGGCCGAGGCCAACAAGTACGCGGCGGGGGCGTGGAAGAAGGCCCACGCTCCCCGAAGGCTCCTCGAATGGGTGGGCCGCTATCACCGGTGGCGGCTTGCTTGACCCGATTCCGGCAACGCTGACGACATCCCTCGGACGCCCATGCACGCCACCCTTCCCTTGCTCCGACACTCGAGCTTCCCGGCCATCCGGCGCCGCAAGCTAGAAACCCTCCAGGTCAACCTGGGATACAAGTGCAACCAGGCCTGCGTCCATTGCCACGTGAACGCCGGCCCCACCCGGACCGAGATGATGGACGCCGAGACGGCAGACCAGGTACTCGCTTTCCTCGCCGCCGCCCAGGTGACCCGCCTGGACTTGACCGGAGGGGCCCCGGAGCTCAATCCCCAGTTCCGGCGCCTGGTGCGGGAGGCCCGGACCCTAGGGGTAGAGGTGATGGACCGCTGTAACCTGACCGTGCTGGAGCAGCCCGGGCAGGCGGACCTGGCCGAGTTTCTCGCGGAGCACCGGGTGGAGGTGGTCGCCTCTCTGCCTTGCTACCTGGAGGAAAACGTGGACCGCCAGCGGGGCAAGGGGGTCTTCGACGCCAGCATCCGGGCCTTGCAACGCTTGAACGCCTTGGGCTACGGCATGCCAGGGTCGTCCCTCGTCCTTAACCTGGTCTACAACCCCCAAGGACCTCAGCTTCCTCCCGCCCAGGACGTCCTGGAGCGGGCCTACCGGGAGCACCTGGGGGAACGCTTCGGCATCCGGTTCAACCGCCTGTTCGTCCTCGCCAACATGCCGATCCGGCGCTTCGGCTCCATGCTGGTGTCCAAGGGGCAGTTCGCCCAGTACATGGAACTCCTGCGGGGCGCCCATCAGGACGATAACCTGGAGCACGTCATGTGCCGCTCCCTCCTGAGCGTGGACTGGCGGGGCTTCGTCTACGACTGCGACTTCAACCAGATGCTGGGCTTGGGCCTTAAGCTGAACGGCCACGCCCGGGTCCATCTGCAGGACCTCATGGGCCGTGACCTGGACGGCAACCCCATCTTGGTGGCCGACCACTGCTTCGGCTGCACCGCCGGGCAAGGATCGAGCTGCGGCGGAGCGCTGCGAAACGGCTGAAAGGCGGTTCCGCCCTTCGAGGCGTAAGCGCCGCGTGCTATGATCGGCGGCGGTCCACGACAGCCCGCGCCCATGCCCTCTTCGGACAACCGTTCCCAGCCTCCCCCCGAATACGTCGGCAAGTACAAGGTCATTCGCGAGCTCGGCCGCGGCTCCACCTGCCGCGTGTACTTGGCCCAGGACCCGTTCACTAGCCGGGAAGTGGCGGTCAAGGTCGTTTGCCCTCAGCTCCAGAGGGGCGCCCGCGAAAGCAAGCGCTTCATGCGGGCGTTCATGAGCGAGGCCACCCTGGCGGGCCGGCTCAAGCACCCCCACATCGCCGCCATCTATGACGCCGCCATGGAGGAGGATTTCGGCTACCTGGTGATGGAGTACGTCCCGGGCGGCACCCTGCAGCAGTTTTGCGATCCCCAAAGGCTCCTGCCCGTGGACCGGGTGGTGGAAATCATCTTCAAGTGCTGCCGGGCCCTGGATTACGCCATGCGCCAGGGGGTCATCCACCGGGACGTGAAGCCGGGCAACATCCTGGTCACCCAGGGCACGGAGATCAAGATCACCGACTTCGGGACGGCGTTTCTCCAGGTCGCCGACCATACCCAGTTGACCGGCGTGGGCTCCCCCGCCTATATGTCCCCCGAGCAGATCCGGGAGCAGGATCTCACCCACCAGACGGACATCTATTCCCTGGGCGTGGTGATGTACCGGCTCTTGACCGGCCGGCTGCCCTACGATTCCCGGGAGACCGAGAAGCTCATGGAGGAGATCCTGCACGGAGAGCCCCTGCCCCCCAGCGCCCACCGGCCCGGCATCCCTCCCGCCCTCGACCGCATCGTGCTGCGGGCGATGGGCAAGGAGCTCCACGAGCGCTACCCCACCTGGCTCGAGTTCGCCCGGGACCTGGCCGCCGTGTTCGGTCAGCTCCAGGCCCCAGGACAGCCCGCCGCGGACACGGAAAAGTTCAGCGCCCTCAGGCGCTTGCCTTTTTTCGAGCGGTTCGAGGACTCCCAGATCTGGGAGGTGCTGGGGATGGCCACTTGGCGCCGGGTCCCCGAAGACAGCCTCATCGTCCAGGAAGGCACGGCGGGGGAATCCTGCTTTATCCTGGTGGACGGCACGGCCCAGGTCTCCCGCAACGGCGCCCCCCTGGAGCGGCTGGGGCCGGGAGACTGCTTCGGCCTCATGCTCTATTTCGAGGAAAGCTCCCGGGCGCGAACCACCTCGATCACCGCCCTGACCGATTGCTCCTTGATAGAGTTGCCCGCCGCCGCCCTCAATCGGGCATCGGATGCCTGCCAGGCCCAGTTCAACAAGGCGTTCCTGCGCCTGCTGGTCAACCGCCTGGACCGGCGGCACGCCCCGACCGAGTCCCCGGTCAATGGGTAACGCGCTTCGGGCTCAACCTTTTTAACAATTCGACGGCCGCATTCCTTCCCTGCCACCCCATGCCTGCCGCATAGGGAAAACCTCTGCCCGGCAGGTCGTTTCCCCGCGCCGCGTCCGATGACCGTGCCGCTCGTCCACGAAAACGCACCATCTGTCGGCCGCGACTGGCCTTTCTAAAGGCGGCTTTGCCACAATCTGAGCGCACTTTCCGGCTTCAGCTCGGGAGGAGGCCGCCCGCAAGGGCGAGGTCTCTCCCCATGGGGTGGGACATGACCCGGATAACAATCGAGGGCGCCCCCATGAAAACCGGTCCCGAGGCCTGGGAGCGAAGCCCGGCACCTTCGAATTGGGGGGAATCAGGTATGGGTAGCGGAGTCTGGAGGAAGCGCCTCGCCCGGGCGGATACCCGGCGGCGGGTGCGTGGATGTCAACTTAGCGGTATTGGAGGTTTGCATTCTCTCGCCTTCTGGACGCCCCTGCCCCGCTCCTCATCCCATGCAGGGCAGTTCGCGGAGAAGGCCGGATGAACTCCCCCAGTCTGACCGGCCTCAAGGTGATGGTGATCGACGACAGCAACACCATCCGCCGCAGCGCCGAACTGTTCCTCAGCCAGGCCGGGTGCCAGGTGATCGTCGCGGAAGACGGCTTTTCCGCGCTCGCCAAAATCGCCGAGCATCATCCCGACATCATTTTCATCGACATCATGATGCCCCGGCTCGACGGCTACCAGGCCTGCGCCCTGATCAAACGCAATCCCAAGTTCCGGTCCACCCCCGTCATCATGCTCTCCAGCAAGGACGGCGTGTTCGACCGGGCCCGGGGCCGCATGGTCGGTTCCGACGAATACCTGACCAAACCGTTCACCCGCGAGGACCTGGTCAACGCGGTCCAGGCCCACGCAAAGAAGACCGGCACAACCAAGGAGTTATCCCATGGCGATCAAAAAAGTTCTTGTGGTTGAGGATTCGGCGACCGACCGCCAAGCCCTGTCGGAGGTGCTCAAGAAGAACGGGTTCGAGGTGCACACGGCGGAAAGCGGCGAGGAAGCGGTCGCCAAGGCCGGCCAGCTCAAGCCGGACTTGATCCTGATGGACGTGATCATGCCGGGCACGAACGGGTTCCAGGCGACCCGCATCATCTCCCGCAACGACGACACCAAGCACATCCCCGTGATCATCGTCAGCAGCAAGGGCCAAGAGACGGACAAGATCTGGGGCATGCGCCAGGGAGCCCGGGACTACATCGTGAAACCCGTCCAGGAGGCCGACCTTCTGCGGAAGATCTCGGCCCTCGGCTGAAACCCTCGCGACCCGCGCAGACGCCAATGGAAACCCGGCCCAGGAGCTTGAAGGAGTACCAGGAAAGGCTGCTGGCGCGCATCCGCGACTCTGCAGCCAACGGTTCGGCGACCTCGTACCTGGGCATGATGGTGGCCGAGGAACGCTGGGTGGTGCAGCTCACCGACGTGAGCGAGGTCATTCCGCTGCCGCCCCTATACCCGATTCCCCTGACCCAGGATTGGCTTCTCGGCGTGGCCAACGTGCGCGGCGCTCTGCACACGGTCATCGACCTGGCGGCTTTCGCGGGCCGCGGAGCGACCGCCCTCGGCAGCGAGGCGCGCTTGGTGTTGATCCACCACAAGTTCCGGGTAAACGCCGGCTTCGTCATCGGTCGCACCCTGGGGCTGCGCAACCTGCAGCTCCAAAGACACCCGCCCGAAAAGGCGTTGCCTTGGCTCGTGGCCAGGTATCGCGACCCGGATGGGCGGGATTGGAAAGAGCTGGATATCCGCCGCCTGGTATCCGACCCCCGCTTCCTGGACGTGGGTCGTTCCGGGTCGCAGCTGCGGGATGCTTAGGCGTAACGAACGAGCTTAATTGGGGAGAAAGTCCATGGCATCGGTCGCATCGGATCTCGATATCCACCTGCCAGCCAGCGGCGCTGAACCGGCCGCACCTGCCCTGCAGGCTGCAGGGAAAGAGGGCGGGAAGATGAGCGCCTGGTTCAGCCTCGTCCACAGGCTGACCAGCCGGCCGGGCGGCGAACTACCCCAGGGCTTGCCGCTGCTGAGGGGCTTGAGCTTCCAGCGCCAGGTGGTGGTTCTGGGCACTCTGGTTCTCCTGTCCTTGGCGCTTACCGTAGTCACCTTCGGCTACGTCATCTGGGAGGGCCGCATCAACCGCGCCCAGACGGCGGTCTCGACCGAAATGCAAATGTGGTCTCAGCGCATGGCGATTCTCGCCGAGCAGGCCGCACGCGGCGACCCGGACGCCTTCGGGCAGTTGAAGCACGGCGCCGCCACCTTCTCCCGCGGTCTGACCGTTCTGCAATCCGGGGGCGAAGTCCATGGCACGACCCTGCCCGGAGCGTCCGCCGAGCTGATCCCGCTGATCGCCGAAGTCTCCGCCCGCTGGAGTCCGATTTCCGAGGACATCAATCTCATCCTCTCCCAGCAGCAGGGATTGGTGACGCTCAAGGAAAGCGAGGATTTCATCCGCAAGGCGGGTCCCAAGCTGAAGAGCCTCTCCCAGCAACTGGGGGTGATCGCCATGGAGCGGGGCGAAGACCCCAGATCGGTGGTGAGGGCGCGGCAGCTCTACTACGACGTCACCAACTTCGACCTGCTGGAGGCCAACAGCCAGATCTCCACGGACGATCCGGAGCCCCAAGTCGCACTCAACCTCATACGCAACGTCAAGGCCTTTGAAGAAATCGTCCAGGGTCTGGTCAATGGCAACGCCGAGCTGGGCATCGTGGCGCTGAAGGACCCCCTGTCGCAAAAGGCCGTCAAGCCGCTGCACGAGCTGACCAGGGAGTTCCGCAGCCACATCGCGAGCGTGGTCAACAACATGGACAAGCTTGCCGGGGCGAAGGAAGCGTACCGCAAGGTCTCCGCCCGCAGCGAGCCCCTGCTCGGTTCCCTCGGGAAACTCACCGAGACTTACAAGCAACAGGGCGCCGGCTACGGGGCGACCGGGGCCGGTCTGCTGTTCGCGCTGCTCACCCTGACTTTCCTCGGATTGATGGGAAAGGTTCACCTCGACGACGCCCGGCGG
This sequence comes from Pelomicrobium sp. G1, assembly GCF_051905455.1. Taxonomy (NCBI): domain Bacteria; kingdom Pseudomonadati; phylum Pseudomonadota; class Hydrogenophilia; genus Pelomicrobium; species Pelomicrobium sp. G1. The sequence continues at coordinate 35,895 of NZ_JBQACR010000013.1, read as the reverse complement.
CGCGCTGTGGAGAACGAGCGGGCGAACAGCCGCAACGAGCAGGCGATTCTGCGCTTGCTGGACGACATGTCCCAGCTCGCCGAGGGCGATCTGACCCGTCACGCCCGGGTGACGGAAGACATGACCGGCGCCATCGCCGACGCCGTGAACTACGCCATCGACGAGCTGCGCGGCCTGGTCAACCAGATCAACCAGGCGGCGAGCCAGCTCACCGAATCCACTCGCCAGGGACGGGCCGTCTCCAGCCAGTTGCTGCAAGTGACCGAGAAGCAGGCCAAGGAGATCCAGGCCACCACCAGCTCGGTGCTGCAGATGGCCTCCTCCATGGACACGGTCTCGGCCAACGCCCAGCAGTGCGCCCAGGTGGCCGAGCAGTCCCTCGCCGCCTCAGAAAAAGGCGCCCACGCGGTGCACGAGTCCATCGCCAGCATGGACGCCCTGCGCGAGCAGATCCAGGAGACCTCCAAGCGGATCAAGCGCCTGGGAGAAAGCTCGCAAGAGATCGGCGAGATCGTGCAGTTGATCGCCGGCATCACCGAGCAGACCAACGTGCTGGCGCTCAACGCCGCGATCCAAGCCGCGGCCGCCGGCGAGGCCGGCCGGGGCTTCACGGTGGTAGCGGAGGAAGTGCAGCGCCTCGCCGAGCGCTCCGCCGAGGCGACCAAGCAGATCGGCGCCATCGTGCGCACGATTCAAAGCGACACCCACGACGCCGTGGTGGCCATGGAGAAGAGCACCATGGGCGTGGTCGAGGGAGCAAAGCTCACCGACGCCGCCGGCCAGGCCCTCCAGGAGATCAACGAGGTGTCCAAGCGCCTGGCGGACCTGGTGGCCCAGATCACCCGCGCCACCGAGGATCAATTGCAAGCCGCCCAGGGGGTGGCCAAGAACATGCGGGACATTCTCCACATCACCCAGCAGACCACCAAGGGCACCAAGTGGACGGCCGAATCCATGGGCCAGATCTACGAGCTGGCCCAGAAGCTCAAGGTCTCCGTGTCCGGCTTCAAGGTCTGACAGCCCTCCATCATGAGCGCGAACCTCTCCTTCCAAACCGGCCCGCTCACCTGGGTCAAGCCGGAAATCGATGTCGCCCTGGAACGGGTGGGCGCGTCCCTCGCGCGCTACTTTCCTTCACCGGAAGCCTCGGAGGAGCTGGCCACCGCCCGGGGCAGCCTGCGGGAGGCGATCGGCGCGCTCAGCATGATCGGCATGGAGGGGCTTGCACGTTTCATGACCGAGGTGGACAGCGTACTCGAGGACCTGGGCACCCGGCGCGTGGCCCCGACCGGGGCGATCCAGGCCCTCCTGGAACGGGCGGTGTCCACGGTGACCCAGTACCTGACCGACGTGGCCCGCGGCGAGCCGGATCAGCCCATGAGCCTGATGCCCACCCTGCGGGAACTCGCCCGCTCCCGCGGCCGCCGGGTGGAGGACAAGGAGCTGTTCTACCCCGACCTGAGCCTGCTGCCCCCGCCCCTGCCGGGCGGCCAGGCCACGTCCGGACCGGCCCTCATCGCCACAGTCAAGCTGCAACGGGCCGCCTACCAGCGGGGAATGCTCCAATGGCTGCGGGGATCCGTCGAAGGACTGGAAATCATGGTCCGGGCACTGCAGGAGGTGGAGCGGGCCCAGCCTCAACCCCACGATCGGCGCCTGTGGTGGCTCGCCGGCGGCCTGGTGGAGGTCTTGCTGCGGGAAGCCCTGCCCGCTGACGACGAGCTCAAGAAGCTCTGCGCCCGCATCGACCTGCAGATGGCGGCCTTCGCCGCGGGCAAGGACGCAGCGCCCGAAACCTTGCTGCGGGACATCCTTTATCACCTCGCTCGCTGCGAGCCGGTAACGCCCCGGCTAAAGGAGATCCAGAGCTTGTACCATCTGGAGCGCTACGCCGCTCCCCCCGGCATCGCCGGGTTGCTGGAACTGGATACGGAGCGGGTGGGGCCCCTGCTCAAGCAAGCCCACGAGGCGCTGGCGGAAGCCAAGGCGGCCTGGGCCAGCTACAGCGCGGGCGAACAGAAATCCCTGGCCGACTTCCGTACCTCCGCCGGCCGCTTCCGCGACCTGGCTGCGGACCTGGGCAACCACCCCTTGCTGGAGCTGGCGGAGCTGATCAAGCGGGTTTCCATGGTGCTCAAGGCCCAGAGCCGGGAGCGGCAAGCGTTGATCGCCATGGAGATGGCCACCGCCCTGCTCGCCGCCGAGCATGCCCTGGAGCGTTTCACTTCCCTCACGCCCCAGATCGAGGCGAAGGTGGAAGCCATCACCGGGCGCCTGCTTAACGCCCTCTCCGGACGCCCCAGCGAAGCCGCCGATCCGGCCCTGGCCGGGCTCGGGCAGCGCAACGACGAGGCCGAGCCGATCGCCCAGGTGGCGCGGGAGATGCGGGCCAACCTCCAGCACGTGGAGCAGGTGCTGGACGGCTATTTCCGCGGCACTGGGAACGAGTCTCAGCTCGGCGGGCTGGAGCCGTTCCTGCGCCACGTTATCGGGGCGCTGCGCATGCTGGGCTTAGAGCCGGCGGCGGAATTGCTGGAGCACTGCACCGCAGTGGTGGCCTTGCTGGCGGATCGCAGCCAAACGCCCAGCCAGGACGAGGTCACCCTGCTCGCCGATGGCTTGAGCAGCCTGGGGTTCTACGTTCAAGCCCTCCCCCACGATGGCGGCGAGGAGCTGAAGATGGTGGAGGCGGTACTGGCCCGATTCCGTTTTCGGTCGGTCCCATCGACCCAAGGCGCCGAAACCTCCTCGGTCCCGGAATCTTCCCCGGCCTCTTCTATTGCGGCGCTCGCAGCCGAGGGCTCCTTCGCCCCCGCCGAACTCGAGCCGGGAAGCGCCGGCGTTTCCGCGCCACTCCCGGCCCAAGCCCGGGCGACGGCCGCCCCATCCCCCTCGCCAGGGGATATCCCAAGCAGCCATGGCGACTTCACCGACAGCGCGGCTGCCGGAGACCGGGAGATCGTGGAAGTCTTCCTCGAAGAAGCGCGGGAGATCCTCACGGCCATCGCCGAAAACCTGGCCGCCTGCCGGGCGCGGCCGGAAGATCGGGAAGCGCTCACGGCGCTGCGCCGCAGCTTCCATACCCTCAAGGGAAGCGGTCGGATGGCCGGGCTTCCCCATCTGGGCGAGGCCGCCTGGACCGTCGAGAACATGATGAACCAGTGGCTCAAGCTGGAGCGGGAGGCGAGCGGGGAGCTGCTCGATTACCTGGCTGAAGCCCGTGCCGCCTTCGATGGCTGGATCGCCGAGCTGGCGGGCGAGGGCCGTGTCCGCGTCGACCGGACGAGGCTCGCGGAGGGGGCTTCCGCCCTGCTTCGGGCGGTGGAAGCGGGAGCCCCGCCCCGCCCCGCGGCGGCGGTCTCCGCTTCCCGGCCCGCCGCCAACCCGACGCCCAAAACGGCTGCGTCCGCCCGAACACCCGAGGAGATCGCCGTCGGCCAGATTTCAGGGACCCCCGGCCCGCCGGTAGAGGCCCTCGATCAGGCCCTGGAGGCCGTTGGCCAGAGCCAAGAGGCCCTTGGCCAGGTCCCGGAGGCCGTAAGCCATGGCAGCCCAGCCCCACAATCCGTCGGCGATGCACCAGATGAGCTGGATTTCCTCCGGCCCGCCGCTCCGGCCGTGGAGCCCCCGCCCGGGGAGGCGCCCGTCGTCATCGGCGAAATGACCCTGTCCCCGTCCCTGTACCAGGTGTACTTGCAGGAGGCGCGCCAATGGGTAGATGTCCTGAAAAGGGGGCTGGAGGATCTGGCCCGTCATCCCGGCGAGGCTCTGCCGGAAGCCCTCCTGCGGGGAGCCCATACCCTGGCCGGTTCTTCCCGCACCGCAGGGCTGGCGGCGATCGACGCCCTGGCCGCCGCCCTGGAACGAGCCTTGTCCGCCTGGCAAGCCCATCGAGTCGTCTGCGGGGAGCTGCCGACGGCCCTGCTCGCCCAGGCGGTGGAGACCCTGGACCAAGCCGTGACCCAAGTGGAAAGCCGAACCCTTCCACGGCCGGCCACCGCCCTGATCGACGCCCTCCACGCCTGGAACGAGGAAATCCAGGTCGCTGCCGCCGCCGCGGTCCCGGCCCCCACTGCGAGCTCCGCGCTTTCCCCAGCGTCCTCCGGCCAGGACCGCCGGCTGGTCAGGGACGACATCGACCCCCAGCTCCTGCCCATCTTCCTGGAGGAGGCCCACGAGCTGGTGCCCCTCTTGGGCGAGGATCTGCGCCATTTGCGCGCCGAGCCCGGCGACTTGCAGGCCTCCCAGTCGTTGCGGCGGGTCCTGCACACCCTCAAAGGCAGCGCCCGCATGGCCGGGGCCATGCGCCTCGCCGAGCTGGTGCACCTCATGGAGAGCGAGGTGGAGGCAGCGGCGGAGGACGCAGACTTCTCCCCCGCCCTCTTCGAGCGACTGGAGGGCGAGCTCGACCGGCTGGTCGCCGCCCTGGAGGGCTTGGAGCGCGGCAGCGCCGGAGCGCCCGAGCTCGCCCAAGAGAGCGCCGCCACGGCCGGGCCGGAGCCGACCCCGGCGCCTTCGGCGGATGCGAGCAAGGCGGCCACCGAACCGGCTCCGCCGTCCGTCCTGGAAGAGCTCTCGGCGGGAGCCGCCCAGATCCGGGTCGCCGCCGATACCGTTGATCACCTGGTGAACCAGGCCGGGGAGATCAGCATCACCCGCGCCCGCATCGAGGTGGAGGCGCGCAGCTTCAAGCAGATCCTGCTCGAGCTCACCGACAGCGTGGCTCGGCTCAAGGCTCAGTTGCGCGAGATCGAGATCCAGGCGGAATCCCGCCTGCAGGCGAGGCTGACCCTGGCCCAGGAGAAGGACGAGGGCTTCGACCCCCTCGAGTTCGACCGCTATACCCGCTTCCAGGAGTTGACCCGCCTCATGGCGGAGAGCGTGCACGACGTGAGCACCGTGCAGCAGAACCTGCTGGCCGGCCTAGACGAGATCAACGCGGCGCTTTCTGCCCAGTCCCGGCTCAACCGCCGGCTCCAGGACGACCTCATGCACCTGCGCACGGTACCGTTCCAGCGGGTGGCGGAGCGCCTCCACCGGGTGGTGCGCCAGAGCGCCCGCGAGCTGGGCAAGCGGGCCCAGCTCGAGATCTCCGGCGGCCAGGTGGAGATCGACCGGGGCGTGCTGGAGAAAATCGTGGCGCCCCTGGAGCACCTGCTGCGCAACGCCGTGGCCCACGGCGTCGAGCCCGGGAAGCTGCGCGCCGCCGCCGGCAAGCCGGAGACGGGGCGGATCCAGTTGGCGCTGCGCCAGGAAATCAATGACATCGTCATCCAAGTGAGCGACGACGGGGCGGGCCTAAACCTCCCGGCGATCCGGGACAAGGCGGCGAAGCTGGGGTTGATCGAGCCGCAGCGGGAGCTCTCCGACGCCGAGCTGGCCCAGCTCATCTTCCGGCCCGGGTTTTCCACCGCGGAGACGGTCACCGAAATCGCCGGGCGCGGCGTCGGCATGGACGTGGTGAGCAACGAGATCCAGGCCCTGGGCGGGCGCATCGACGTCGCCTCGGAACCCGGCCGAGGCGCGACCTTCACCCTGCGGGTGCCCCTCACCCTGGCGGTCACCCGGGTCCTGCTGGTCGCCGCCGCAGGACGCACCTGGGGCATCCTGGCCAACATGGTGGAGCAGGTGCAGGAGCACGGCCCAGACGCCGTGGAAAGCCTCTTCGCCGCAGGCTCGATCCAGTGGCTGGAGCACCGCTATCCCCTCCATTACCTGCCCCGGCTGCTGGGCAACGACGCCGCCCGGATCGAGCCCCAGGCCCGCAACTACGTGCTGCTGCTTCGCAGCGGCGAGGGCCGGGCGGCGGTGCTGGTGGACGGGCTCGGCGGCAGCCAGGACGTGGTGCTCAAGAAGATGGGCCCCCAGCTCTCCCGGGCTCCCGGCATCGCCGGGGCCACGGTGCTCCCGAACGGGGAAGTGGTCTTGCTGCTCAGCCCGGTGCGCCTCGCCGAGCGCCGGACCGGGGCCGCCGTCACGGCGGTGGAGGTGGCCGCCGGCCGCCAGGCGGAGGCTCCCCTCATCCTGGTGGTGGACGACTCCCTCACCGTGCGCAACGTGACGGGCCGCTTCCTGCAGCGGCACGGGTTCCGGGTGGTCACCGCCAAGGACGGCCTGGACGCGTTGCAGCGCCTGCAGGAGGCCGTACCCGACGTCATGCTGGTGGACATCGAGATGCCCCGGATGGACGGCTTCGAGCTGACCAAGCAGGTGCGCTCCGATCCCCGCACCGCCCCCGTGCCCATCATCATGATCACCTCGCGCCTGGCCGACAAGCACCGCCGGCACGCGCTGCAGCTCGGGGTGAACGTGTACCTGGGCAAGCCCTACCGGGAAGACGAGCTGCTCGGACACATCGCCAGGTTCACCCGGCCTGCCGCTTCCGTGCAATAACTCCGCCCCTTGACGGGCGGTCGGCGCGCCTGCAGCATGGCGCGGAAAGGAGCCGAGCCGACCGCCGATGCCCCACCCAGCGGATTTGAGCGCCACCGCCGCCGTCGCCGCCATCCGCAAAGGCCGGCTGACCAGCGAAGCGCTGGTGCGGGCGTGTCTCGAGCGCATCGCCGAGCGCGAGCCCGAGGTGCGCGCCTTCGTCGACCTGCAGGCCGATGTCGCCCTCGCCCGAGCGAGGGCGCTGGACGCTCGCGGACCCCGGGACGACGAGCCCTTGTTCGGCGTGCCCGTCGCCATCAAAGAGATCTTCGACGTGGCGGGTTATCGCTGCGCCTGGGGCACGCCGATCCATTCCTATCGCATTCCCTCCGCCGACGCGCCGGCGGTGGCGCGCCTCAAAAAAGCAGGCGCCGTCGTCCTGGGCACGGTGGTGTCCACCGAGTACGCTGTCGCCGCAGCAGGACCGACCACCAACCCCCACGATCCGTCCCGCTCCCCGGGAGGCTCATCCAGCGGATCGGCGGCAGCGGTGGCGGCCGGAATGGTCCCCCTCGCCCTGGGTTCCCAAAGCATCGGCTCCATCGTCAGGCCGTCCATCTACTGCGGGGTATTGGGGCTGAAACCCACCAAGGGCGCCATCAGCATCCAGGGCTGCATGCCCCTGGCGGAAGAGCTGGACCACGCGGGTCCCATCGCCCGCACCGCGGATGACATCGCGACTGCCTGCCGCGTGCTGTTCGGCCGCGAGCCCGGAGATCCCTACTCGCGTCCTATCGCTCCGCCCGACGACGCCACGGCGCCGCCCTCCCATGTGCTGGAGGCGATCGGACCGCTGCGCAGCCGCGTGGGGCGCGGGAGCGCCGCCGCCGTGCAACAAGCCGTGTCCTCGCTGCGCAAGGCCGGGCTTCCGGTGTCGCGGATCGAATTGCCCCCGGACTTCGACCGGATCGAGTGGGTTGCCCACACCCTGCTCTGCCGCGGCATTGCCCGGCATCATGGGACCGACCGGGATCTCCATGGCGAGCGCATGAGCGAGCCTATGCGGGCGCTGGTGGACCGTGGCCGAGCCGTAACCGATGGAGAGCACGCCCGGGCCCTCAGGCTAGCCCGGCAATTCGGCGAACAATTGGCCGCCATGCTGACCCCGGGCACGGTGATGGTTACCGCAGCGGTGGACGACGTGGCACCGCCGATCGAGGAAGGGACGGGCTCGCCCCTCCTCCAAGGCCTTGCCACCGTGACGGGGCTGCCCGCGCTGGCGGTTCCCTGCGCTCGCCATGACGGGCTGCCCGTGGGCGTCCAGCTTGTTGCCGGGCACGGCCAGGAAGGCCTCCTGCTCTCCGCCGCGCGCAAGATCCTGGCCGCCTCTTCTTGATTCTCCCTATCGGGGTGGCGGTACCCGGGCAGTGCCGTAGGCCCCCAGGGAAAGGCCGGCGATGGTCGGGTCCACCGGAGCGTAGCCCTCGAATTCCAGGGTGAAGAGTCCCCGTCCCTGGGTCGCCGAGCGCAGCTCGGTCACGTAACCGAACATCTCTGCCAGGGGCACCCGCCCGCCGATCGCCTCCATGCCGCCGGGATGGGGCTCCACCGAAGCGATCTCCGCCCGGCGGGCGGCGAGTTGGCCCAGCACGGCGCCGGTGTACTCGGCGGGCACCAGAACCTCGATGCGTCCGATGGGCTCCAGCAGGATGGGCTGCGCCTGGTGCAACGCTTCCCGGAAGGCGAGGCTCGCGGCGGTGCGGAAGGCAAGCTCGCTGGAATCCACCGGATGGCTCGAGCCGCCCTCCAGCGTCACCTCCACGTCGGTCACCTCAAAGCCGGCAAGAGCGCCGGAGCGCGCCGCGTCCCGGACCCCCTGCTCCACGGCGGGAAGGAACTGGCGGGGAACGGCGCCTCCGGCCGCCTGGTTCGCGAAGCGAATGCCGCTGCCGGGCTTGCCGGGCCGCAGCGCCAGGATCACATGGCCGTACTGGCCTCGGCCGCCCGTCTGCCGGACGAACCGTCCTTCGACGCCGAACACGGGACGAGAAATGGTCTCCTTGTACGCGACCCGCGGCCGTCCCATGCGCACCTCCACCCCGTGCTCCCGGCGCAGCCGCTCCACCAGCACTTCCAGTTGCAGCTCCCCCATGCCGCTCAGCACGACCTGGCCTGTGTCCTCGTCCAGGGTGAGCTGGAAGGTGGGGTCCTCGTCCGCCAGGCGCCGCAGCCCCTCCATCATGCGATCGTGGTCCGCCATGGTGCGGGGCTCCACCGTGGCCCGGATCACCGGCTGGGGGAAGCCGATGGGCTCCAGCACCACCGGCCGCTGCGGCGCGCACAGGGTATCCCCCGTGTAGGTGCGGTTGAGCCCCAGCACGGCGCCGATGTCGCCCGCCTTGAGGACGTCCACGTCTTCCCGCTGATTGGCGTACATGCGCAGCACCCGCCCGGCCCGCTCCTTTTGCCCCCGGGTGGCGTTGAGCAGCGCCATCCCGGGGCGCAGGGTGCCGGAATAGAGCCGCACGTAGGCCAGGTGCCCCATGTAGGGATCGTTCACGAGCTTGAAAGCCAGGGCCGCCAGAGGTGCGTCCTCGTCCGGTTCCAGGGCGATGGTCTTGCCGGTGGCGGGGTCGGTCCCGTGAACGGCGCCCAGGTCCAAGGGAGACGGCAGGAAGTCCACCACCGCGTCGAGCAGGGGCTCGATGCCCACGTTGCGCAGGGCCGAGCCGCAGAGCACGGGAAACAGGCGGTTCGCCAGGGTCGCCCGGCGCAGCGCCGCCCTCAGCGCTTCCGGGGCAAGGGCTTCGCCCGCCACGTACTGGGCGAGCAGGGCGTCGTCAGCCTCCGCCAGGCGCTCCACCAGTTCCGCGCGGGCCTCCTCGGCCGCCGCCAGGTACTCGGGGGGCGGCTCGCCGACCTCGGGCTTCCCGCCCGCGCTATCGGGCCAGGCCATGGCCCGCATCTCGATCAGGTCGATCACGCCGCGGAACGAAGCCTCCCGGCCCAGGGGCAGGTGCACGCGGGCGGGTTGCACTCCCAGGCGCTCGGCGATGCTCGCCACGGTGCGCTCGTAGCTCGCCCCGACCCGGTCCATCTTGTTCACGAAAGCGATGCGCGGCACCCGATAGCGGTCCGCCTGGCGCCACACCGTCTCGCTTTGCGGCTGCACCCCGTGCACGGCGTCGAACACCACCACGGCCCCGTCCAGCACCCGGAGCGACCGCTGCACCTCCGCCGTGAAGTCGATGTGGCCCGGGGTGTCGATCAGGTTGATGAGACGGTCCCGCCAGCGGGCGGTGACGGCGGCGGCCACGATGGTGATGCCCCGCTCCCGCTCCTGCTCCATCCAGTCCGTGACCGTGGTGCCGTCGTCCACGGAGCCCAGGCGATGGGTGCGGCCGGTGTAATACAGGATGCGGTCGGTGAGGGTGGTCTTGCCCGCGTCGATGTGGGCCACGATGCCGATGTTGCGGAGCTGGGCAGTGCGGGGGCCCATGGCGACGAATCTATTGCTCCATCGCGGCTCGCGGGCGTTGCCCGGCTTCACCCCTTCTTGCCTTCTCGCCGGACCCGCTCCAGGTATTTTCCGGTGGCTACCTCCACCCTCACGACGTCCCCTTCCTTGATGAATTGGGGCGCGAGCACCTCCAGGCCGTTTTCCAGCACCACGGTCTTGTAGGTGGCGGTTTCGTGCTCCCGCAGGCCCGGCGGCGCCAGAACCACCTTGAGCTCCACCGTCTCGGGGAACACCACCCGGATGGGCGCGCCTTCGAACAGCTCCACCGGGATACGCATGTTGGGCTGCAGGAACTTCTCGTAGGGCCCGATCGCCTCCTTCGAGAAGCTCAACTGTTCGAAGGTTTCGGGGTGCATGAAGTAGAACGCGTCCCCGTCGGTGTAGAGGTACTCCATCACCTGGCGCTCCAGGGCGACGTCCTCCAGCTTGTCATCCGGGTGGAAGCGCAACTCCCTTACGTGATTCGTCCTCAGGTTCTTCAGCCGGACGAACACCATGCCTCCGAACTGGCCGCCGCCGGCGTGGTATCCGGCGCTCAGGACGTTGTAGATCTCGCCGTCCAGTCTGACCGCGGTCCCTGCTTTGAGCTCGGCTGCCTCGATCATCTCGTCCGCCTCCGTCCAATCCCGCCAGGGGGCCGTTCTCCCGTGTCCTTTTTTCCTCTCCCACTCTAACGGCTTCTCCCTCCCGCGGGAACCCTCAGGGGTCGCCCGGCGCCGCAGCCATAAGCCGGTCGACGGCGAACCGCTGGGGCGCGAGGGCCTGCACCAGATCCCGCTCCAGGGGAAGCGGCTCGCCGCTCGCCTGGCTGGCCACGAGCTCCCCCGCCAGGGCGGACCAGGCGAGACCCCGGGCGCCCAGCCCCGTACACACGTAGAGGTCCTCGCCCAGGGCGCCGACGATGGGCAGCCGGTCGGCGCTCACCGGGCGGAAACCCACCCATCCCTTGAGGTCGGCCGGATTCCAGCCCGACCCGTAGCCAGGCAGCATCCGTTCCAGGCGCCGCAGGTTGTCGGCATGATCTTCGACCCGGATACTGGGGTCGGGATCGTCTTCTCCGAAGGTGGCGCCCAGGCAGTGGAAACCGTCATGGGCGGGGGTGATGCAGCCTTCCCGGCACACCACGGCCCGGAGCGGCCGGTCCGGCCGCTCCGGCAGCAGGGTGGATTGCCCCCGCACCGGCCGCAGGGGCAGCCTGGAAGCGGGGAAAAACCCGCGCGCCTGGAAGCCATTGGCCAGCACGGCCATCGCCGCCTGGGCGATGAGGCGCCCGTCCGCGGACCAGGCCTGCCAGCACCCGTCCCGGCGGACCAGGTGCACCGCCTCCTGGCCGAACACGGACAGCACCCGCTCGCCCGCGGCGGCCAGCCGCGCTTCGCACACGCTCGCCCCTCTGGCCCAGCCGGCCCAGGAGTACCAGACCCCTTCCCCGTTCACCGCGGCGCCCACGAGACGGGCGCCTTCCTCCCCATCCACGAGCCGGGCAAAGTCCGCGGGCAACCGTTCGACCGCATCGCGCAACTGGGCGAGATGCCGCGGGCCCCTGGGAAGCTGCAGCGCGCCGGTAGCCGCCCAGGCGGGCCGCGGATGCGCCTCCGCCAGATCCTCCAACTGGGCCCAGGCGTAGCCGCTGGCGGCGCAGGTGAACCGAGCCAGAGGGTTCCAGCGGGGCGAAACGGCGGGGCGCAACACGCCGGCGGGGTTGGCCGACGCCTCCCGGGCCGTCGCCGGATGGCGTTCCACCAGGCTCACGCGGAAACCCCGGGCCGCCAGCCGCTCGGCACAACCCGTACCGGCAAGGCCCGCGCCGATGACCAGGGCCTCCCGGGTCACCGCCTGGGGGGACGCCGCACCGCTCGCAAAACGCGCCGCCAGCATCTCCCGCTTGCGCCCGAATCCCGGGCGCTTGTGCCCTTCGAAGCCCGCGGCGGCGAGACCCCGCCTCACTTCCCCCGCCACCGTGTAGGTGGCGGCGGTGGCCCCCGGGGCGGCGAGCCGGGTGAGCTCGCGGAACACCGCCTCGCTCCACATCCGGGGGTTCTTGGCCGGCGCGAAGCCGTCCAAGTAGAAGGCATCCGCCCGGGCCTCCAGCGAGGAGAGCATGGTGGCGGCCTCCCCGAAGCAGAGGGTGAGCGTCACCCGCCCGTCCTCGAAGGCGCGCCGGTGGAAGCCGGGAAGGAGGGGCGGATAGCGGGCAATAAGCGCCCGCGCCAGGGCGGCAAGCTCGGGGAAGCGGCGGTGGGCCGCCTCCAGGTCCCTCGGAGTGAGGGGATGTTTTTCCACCGACACGAAGTGCAGCCGGGCGCCTGCGGGCGCGCTCGCCCGCCAGGCGTCCCAGGTGGCGAGGAAGTTGAGGCCGGTGCCGAAACCGGTCTCCACGATGGTGAACGTCCCGGCGCCGCGGAACCGCGCCGGCAGCCCGTTGCCCTGGAGAAAGACGTGCACCGTCTCGGCGAGCCCCCCGCTCGCGGAGTAATAGACGTCTTCGTAGTCCAGGGAAAAGGGCGCGCCGTCCTCGCCGAAACGCACCCGGGCGGGAACCACGGGCGTCGGTTCGGGTGACCACAGGTTAGATGACGATATCATAACGGTATCAGGCTTCCACCGCCCGCGGGCGCTCCGCCGGCGCTTCGCCTGCGCCCCGCTCGGCGAGGAAGCCGGCGAGGATGCGGGCGGTGTGGGAGCGGCGCTTGCCCCGGGCGAGGGCCTCCGGCGGTCCCTCGGCCACCACGCGGCCTCCCGCCTCGCCCCCCTCCGGTCCCAGGTCGATCACCCAGTCGGCTTCGGCGATCACGTCTAGGTTGTGCTCGATCACCACGGCGGTGTTTCCCGCGTCCACCAGCCGGTGCAGCACGCCCACGAGCTTTTCCACGTCGGCCATGTGTAGCCCCACCGTGGGCTCGTCCAGGACGTAAAGGGTGTCCCCGTTCCCCCCCGCCGTCGGGGCGCGCCGCCGGCCCGTTTCCGGCCTGGTCGGCGATCTGGCTTTGGCCAGCTCGGTCACCAGCTTGATGCGCTGGGCCTCGCCCCCGGAGAGGGTGGGACTCGGCTGGCCGAGGCGCAGGTAGCCAAGCCCCACCTCCTGCAGTAGCCGCAGGGGATGGTGGATGGCCGGGTGGGCGGCGAAGAACTCCACCGCCTCGTCCACGCTCATGGCGAGCACCTCTCCCGCGTTTTTTCCCTTGAAGCGTACGGCCAGGGTTTCCGGCGTGAAGCGGGCCCCGTTGCAGGCGTCGCACATCACCTTGACGTCGGGCAGGAAACTCATCTCGATGGTCTTCATGCCTTGCCCTTCGCACGCCTCGCAGCGGCCGCCCGCCACGTTGAAGGAAAAGCGCCCCGGCCCGTACCCGCGCATGCGCGCCTCGGGCATCTGAGCGAAGAGGCGCCGGATGCCGTCCCAGATGCCCACGTAGGTGGCGGGGCAGGAGCGGGGCGTCTTGCCGATGGGGGTCTGGTCCACTTCCAGCACCCGGCTCACCCGCTCCCAGCCCCGCAGCGCCTCGCACGGAAGCTTGGCCTGGTTCCGGCGGCGATTCGAGAGCAGCGTCTTGAGACTCGCGTAAAGCACGTCCCGCACCAGGGTGCTCTTGCCGCTGCCGGACACGCCGGTGACCGCCACCAGCCGGGCTAGGGGAATTTTCACTCGCACGGATTTGAGATTGTGCAACCGCGCCCCCACGATCTCCAGCACCGGCGTCTCGCGCCCGGTGAGGCGCACAGGGCGCCGCGCTCCCCGCAGAGGATGGATCAGGGGCCGGGCAAGGCAGCGCCCCGTCACCGACCGGGGGTTGCCCATGAGGTCCGCCACCGTGCCCTCCACCACCACGCGGCCCCCCTGCTCCCCCGCTCCCGGCCCAAGGTCCACCACGTGCTCCGCGAGGCGGATGGTCTCCTCGTCGTGCTCCACCACCACCACCGTGTTACCCTTACCCTTGAGCTCGGCCAGGGTGTCCAGCAGCCGCCGGTTGTCCCGCACGTGGAGCCCGATGGTGGGCTCGTCCAGCACGTAGCACACGCCCCGTAGGTTGGAGCCGAGCTGGGCCGCCAGCCGGATGCGCTGGGCCTCGCCCCCTGAGAGGGTGGGCGCCGAACGGTCCAGGGAGAGATAGGCGAGGCCCACCTGGTTCAGGAACGCGAGCCGCGAGCCGATCTCCGGCAGGATGTCCCGGGCCACTTGGGCGGCCCGGCCCCCGAGCTTCAGGCGCTGGAAGTAACGCTGGGCCTCGCCGATGGAGAGGGCCGTCAGCTCGGCGATGTTTCTCTCCTGGAACCGTACCGCCAGGGCCACGGGATTGAGGCGGCGCCCCTGGCACTCCGGGCAGGGACGGGTTTCCCCTTCCCACCACTCGTTCCACCAGATCTCCTCGCCGGTCTGGGCCTCGTCGAACCCGGGAAGGGTAAGCCCCGTGCCGTAGCAGCGAGGGCACCAGCCGTGCTTAGAGTTGAAGGAGAACAGCCGCGGATCCGGCTCGGGGAAGCTCTGGCCGCAGCGGGGGCATGCGCGGCGCACCGAGAAATGGGCCTCTGGGGGCTCGCCCCCCTTGAGGGCCCTGGAGTGCTCCACGGGCGCCACCTTGACCGTGCCTTTGCCCAGCGCCAGCGCCCGGGCCAGGGCTTCCCGCAACGGCCCCTCGGTCCTGAGCGAGACCAGCACTTCGGCCACTGGCAGCTCGATGTCGTGCTCCCGGTAGCGGTCGAGCCGCGGCCAGGGAGAGGTCGGGGTGAGGACCCCGTCCACCCGCAGGTGCCGGTAGCCCTTGCGTGCCGCCCATTGGGCTAGGTCGGTGTAATAGCCCTTGCGCGCCACCACCAGGGGCGCCAAGAGCGCGATCCGGCTGCCCCGATAGTCCCGCAGGAGCCGGGCGGCGATGGCCTCCGGGGATTGGGGCTCGATGGGAACGTCGCACCCGGGACAGTGCTGGACGCCCAGCTTCCCGTAGAGCAGGCGCAGGAAATGGTAGATCTCGGTGAGGGTGGCCACCGTGCTCTTGCGCCCGCCCCGGCTCGTGCGCTGCTCGATGGCGACAGTGGGGGGAATGCCGAAGATGGCGTCCACGTCGGGCCGCGCTGCCGGCTGCACGAACTGGCGCGCGTAGGCGTTCAGGGACTCGAGATAGCGGCGCTGGCCTTCGGCGAACAGGATGTCGAAGGCCAAGGTGGACTTGCCCGAGCCGGAGATGCCGGTGATCACCGTGAGGCGCTCCCATGGGACGCGCACGTCCACGTTCTTGAGGTTGTGCTCCCGGGCGTGGTGGATGTGAATCGCTGAATCGACCCGCGCCAGCCACGGGCGCTGCGCCCTTTCCTGGGCTGGGAGCGCCGGCTGCCGCCCCCGGGCCAGCGCCGCCTGGCGCCTGGCGAGGGCCGCGCCGGTGCGGCTTTCCGGCTCCCGGGCGACCTGCTCCGGCGTTCCCGCGCACACCACCCGGCCGCCGGCTTCCCCGCCCTCCGGCCCCAGGTCGATGATCCAGTCCGCCGCGGCGATGACGTCCAGGTTGTGCTCGATCACCAGCACGCTGTGGCCTTCCGCCAGCAACCGGTCGAAGGCCTGGAGCAGGACGGCGATGTCGGCGAAATGCAGGCCCGTGGTGGGCTCGTCGAACAAGAACAGGGTGCCGCCGGGGGCCTGCGCCACGCCCCGGCGTCCGGCGCCTTGACGGGCGCGGGCCAGGTGCCCGGCGAGCTTCAACCGCTGGGCCTCGCCCCCGGAGAGGGTGGGCACCGGCTGCCCCAGCTTGACGTAGCCGAGCCCCACCGCCTGCAGAGGCGCGAGGGCTTGGAGCACTTCCGGCTGCGTCGAGAAAAACCCCGCCGCCTCCGTCACCGTCATCTCGAGCACGTCGGCGATGGAGCAGGGCGCCCGCCATTCCTCCCCGGCCGGCGGCAGCAGCTTGACCTCCAGCACCTCGGGCCGGAAGCGGCGCCCATCGCAGTCGGGACAGCGGAGATACACGTCGGAGAGGAACTGCATTTCCACGTGCTCGAAGCCGCTGCCGCCGCAGGTGGAGCAGCGGCCGTCACCCGCGTTGAAGCTGAAAGTGCCGGCGGTGTAACCCCGCTCTTTCGCCAGGGGGTCTTGCGCGAAGAGCTTGCGGATGGCGTCGAACGCCCCCACGTAGCTCGCCGGGTTGGAGCGGGCAGTCTTGCCGATGGGCGACTGGTCCACCAGCACCACCTCGTCCAGGGCCTCGTGCCCGCGCAGGCCCGCGTGGGCGCCGGGGGCCTCCACCGCCCGCCCCTTCAGCTTAGCGAGGGCCGGATAAAGCACGTCCTGCACCAGGGTCGACTTGCCCGAGCCCGAGACGCCGGTCACGCACACAAGCCGGTTCAAGGGAATGGACACATCGATGCCCTTGAGGTTGTGCTCGGCCGCCCCCAGCACCTCGAGCCAGGCTCCGGGCGGTTCCCCGTTGGGAACCCGGTTGGAGACCCGCTTCTCCCCCCGCAGGTACTGCCCAGTCAAGGAACGGGGGTCCCGCTGTAATTCTTCCGGCGTGCCGAAAAACACCACCTGGCCACCCCGCTCGCCCGGACCCGGCCCCAGGTCCAGGATGCGGTCCGCGGCCCCCATGACGGCGGGATCGTGCTCCACCACCACTAGAGTGTTGCCCGCGTCCCGCAGCCGGACGAGCACGCCCACCACCCGGTCGATGTCCCGGGGATGCAGGCCGATGGACGGCTCGTCCAGCACGAACAGGGTGTTCACCAGGGAAGTGCCCAGGGCGGTGGTAAGGTTGATGCGCTGGACCTCGCCGCCGGAAAGGGTGCGGGACTGGCGGTCCAGGGTGAGATAACCCAGGCCCACGTCCACCAGGTACTGGAGCCGGGAGCGGATCTCCGAGAGGAGCAGCTCAGCGGCTTCGTCCAGGGCCGGCTCGGGGAGCCGCAGGTGGCGGAAGAAGTCCAGGCAGCGCTCGATGGGAAGCAG
Organism: Pelomicrobium sp. G1; assembly: GCF_051905455.1. NCBI lineage: Bacteria > Pseudomonadati > Pseudomonadota > Hydrogenophilia > Pelomicrobium > Pelomicrobium sp. G1. Next base: position 19,072 of record NZ_JBQACR010000013.1, on the reverse strand, counting down.
GGCCACATCGTGCAGGGTGAGGCCCGGTAGCGCATGGAACGCCTCGTCGGAGAACCGGGTCTCCGGGGGTCGCAGCCGCCGGGCGCGCTCGATCACCCGGTCGGCTGCCTCCTGGGTCCCGAGACGCCATAGGAGCGCCTCGGGCTTGAGCCGCGCGCCGCCGCAGGCGGGGCATGGCGTATAGGCCCGGTACTTGGAGAGTAGCACCCGGATGTGCATCTTGTAGCTCTTGGTCTCGAGCCAGTCGAAGAAGCGCCGCACCCCGTACCAGGCCCGGGGCCAGGAGGCTTCCCAGCTCACCCAGCCGGGATCCCCCTCTAGGACCCAGCGCCGGTGGGCCTCCCCCATCTCCCGCCAGGGGACGTCCACGGGCACGCCCCGCTTGCGGGCGAAGCGCAGGAGATCGTCCTGGCACTCCCGGTAGCTCTGGGTCTGCCAGGGCTTGATGGCTCCCTGGGCGAGGGACTTGGAAGCATCGGGAATGACGAGATCCAGATCGATGCCGATCACCCGGCCGAAGCCGCGGCAGGTGTCGCAGGCGCCGAGGGGGGAATTGAAGGAAAAGAAGCTGGGCGTTGGCTCCCGGTAATGGATATCGCAATCGGCGCAATGCAGGTCCGCGGAGAAGCGCCAGGTGGCGATGGGTTCCGCCCCCTCCCCATGAACGTGGACCGTGACCCGCCCCTGGCCCACCCGCAGCGCCGCCTCCAGGGCCTCGATCACCCGGTCGCGGCCGGCAGCGCCCAGGCGAAAGCGGTCCTGCACCACTTCCAGGGTGTTGTCTTTCTGCGGCTCGATGCGGGTGTATCCCTGCCGCTCCAGAAGCTCGCGCACCTCCCGCTCCGAGAAATTGGCGGGCACCGTGACCGGAAAGGCGATGGTGAGCCGAGGATCGCCGGCTGCGCGGGCGCGCTTGGCCAGGGTCTCGTGGATGCTCTGGGGCGTGTCCCGGCGCACCCGCTGGCCGCAGCCCCGGCAGTAAAGCTCGGCGGCGCGGGCGAAAAGCAGCTTCAGGTGGTCGGCGAGCTCGGTCATGGTGCCCACGGTGGAACGGGAGGTCCGCACCGGGTTTACCTGGTCGATGGCGATGGCGGGCGGTATGCCGTCGATGCGGTCCACCCGGGGGCGGTCCTGGCGGTCGAGGAACTGGCGGGCGTAGGGCGAGAAGGTCTCCACGTAGCGGCGCTGTCCCTCGGCGTAGAGGGTGTCGAAGGCGAGGGACGATTTGCCGGAGCCGGAAACGCCGGTGACGACGATCAGCTCGTTCAAGGGAAGCCGGAGGCTCAAACCCTTCAGGTTGTTCTGGCGGGCTCCTTCGAGGGTGATGTATTCGCTGGACACGGAGGCTTCAGTGACAACGTGAATTCGTGTAAAGCACGGCCGGGAATTGACGAAGTTTTACATGCGCCTTTCCAGGCGCAATCATACTGGAAGCACCTGGCGGCGAACTCCCATCGCCAGCCCGTGATCGACCACTCCTTTCACGGCCCGGGTCGGCGATCGGAGCCCGCCAGGACCTCCGTCAGCTTCCCGACGGGGCTGCCGGGTCCTGGGACATCCGCCCCTTTCCCGCCCCGGCAAGCCTTCCCCCCTTCCGTTGCAACCCTTTGAATTGTCGTGCTGGCTCGACACCCCTGGACCGGACCTGGGCTCAGCGGGCGTGGTACGGATCCTGCCAGTCCCTCCATAAGCGCGGCCAACGCCATCAAGCCGACGCGATTGGGGGTAGACGCCATGAACCGTAACCTTCCGGGGCCCGCCTGGCCCCTTCTCGACCTCAGATGGATGAACGACACCCATCCGGCGCTCGTCATCCTCACCTGGGCCGCCATCATGAAAGCGGCCGGCTTCTTGAGGGGCGTGGAAATCGATCAGGAATCCTTTCTCGAGGCCTCCCGCAGCATCGCGGAACCGGTCCGGGGCGCCCTCATCCGCTCCATGGACGATCTCATCGAGCTGGCGGAGCGCACCGGCCGGGTGCTGGTCTTCTGGGCCCCCCGGTTCGCCTTGCTGCCGGAAGAGGCGGCCCTTAATACCATCGGCGCCCCCTACTGAATCTCCAATTCAGGAAGCGCGCAGGCTGACCATCACCCGGTCGCGGCCGCTGCTCTTCGCCCGGTACAGGGCCGCGTCGGCGGCGGCGAGCAGAGTCTCCGCCGATACCCCGTGGTCCGGGTAGATGGCCACCCCGAAGGAAACGCTCACCGGATCCAGGTAGCGACCCTCCCGGTGGATGCGGATCCGGCGCGCCTCGTCCCGGATCCTCTCCGCCCGCTCCTGGGCCGTCTCCAGAGTCGCTTCCGGCAACAGCACGACGAACTCTTCCCCGCCGAAGCGGCAGGCGATGTCCCCCTCCCGCACGCTTTGGCGCAACAGGCGGCCGAGGGCCCGCAGGACGGCGTCGCCCGCCTCGTGGCCGTAGGAGTCGTTGAACCGCTTGAAATGGTCCACGTCCAGCATGAGGAGCGCCAGCGGCCGGCCGGTGCGCTCGGCCCGGGCCACTTCCCGCTGGAGCGACTCCTCCAGATAACGCCGGTTGAACAGGCCCGTGAGGGGATCGCGGATCGATTGGCGGTGCAGCGTCTCCCGCAAGCGGATGTTGGAAATGGCCAGCGCGATCTGGTCCGCCAGGGCCTTGGCCATGTCACGCTTATACTCCCGAGAGGTGGCGGAAGCCTCCGCGCCGACTTCCGGGGGCGAAAAGGACAGATGCAGTATGCCCAGGGTGTCGCCGCCGGCCGCCATGGGCAGGCATAGATAGGGGCGCCGCGGGTCGCCGCAGGCCCGCACGTGCTCGCACAAGGGCGAAGCGGCCGGGTCCTCCACCTGATGCGCGTGGCCGCGCCGCAGCGCCAGGCACGCCTGCGGGCCAAAGCTTCCCGCGCGCTCCCGGGAGGTTCCTCCCCACGCGGCCAGGCATTCCAGCCTCTCGTGGGTGGGGCTGAGAAAGTAGAGCGCCCCTTCTTCCAGGGGAAACAGCCGGGCGGCGTACAAGTCGATCACGTCGAAGGCTTCCCGGTCGCTGCGGCAGGTGTGCAGCAGGCTGCTCATCTCGTTGAACAGCATCATTTCCCGGTTTCTCATGCGCACTTCTTCCAGGGCCGAGGCCAGCTCCCAGGCGCTCCTGGCCACCTGCTGCTCCAGGCTCCTGGTTTCCGCCTGGGCTGCCTGCAAGATCTTGTCCTGGATGGCCACGCGCCCGCGCAAGCTGTCCACTTCCCGCTGCAGGGTCCTCGTCTGCTCCAGGTGCTGGTCCCGGGCCCGCTTCAGGGAGGCCGCCATTTCATTTAGCACCTCCGCCAGCCGCCCCAGGGCGGGCGTTTCCGTTTCGGCGATGCGGGCGCTCAAGTCCCCCAGCTCGACGCGGCGGGCGAAATCCACCGACGCTTCGATGGCACGCATGACGTTGCGGCGCAGGGCGAGCACCATCCAGCCAGCGGCGAGGAGGGTGATCAACCCCACGATGCCGGCGGTATAGCCGATGGCGTCGCTCAACGAGACGCTGTAGTAGGCCAGCACGCGGGCGCTGCGCATTCGGGACAGTACCCGGTCGAGCCCGGGCTCCGCCTCTGCCACCGCCTTGACCAGGGAGGCGCGCCGGGCGGACGCCTCCTCCACCATCTCCGCGTAGCGGTCGAACATCAGGCGGTACTGGTCCAGGGCCGCGCTGAGCAGGGAACGGGCGGGCTCGACCAGAGGGCCTGCGGCGATCTCCCGGGCCAGCACCTGGCTCGAGGCGCGCACGGCGTCCGCCTCGGCCGGGCGGTGGCGGGCGAAGTAATCGATGCGCGCGAAGCGCAGCGCCTTGAGGCGCTCCAGGGCGCTCGCCGGGCCTCGCTGGGAGATCGCCGCCTCGAGCTGCTCCTCCTGATCCCGGATCTGGGCCTCCAGCCCGCCAGCGGCGGAACCCATGCGGCGATGGAGGTCCACCAGGGCCGCGTACTCGGTACCGTACAGCTCCACGGCATGCTGGATTCCGCGGATTTCCCGCAGGATTCCCGGGTCCTGGACGATCCCCCGGAGGCGCTCGAGATCCTGGCGTACGCCCGCGAGCAGCCCTTCCACCGGCTGCCAGTACCTGGCATTGAACGCCTCGGGCGGCGTCTGGCGATAGCTTAAGGCGAGGTCGTGATCGTGGCGGCGTGCTTCCAGAAGCGCCGTGCGGATCCGATGCACCCGCTCCGATACCCGGGCTTCTTCCTCCAGGTGGCTTTTGAGGATCTCGATGGCGCTTTCCTGGGCCGCCCGCAGAACGGCCCCCGCCAGCACCACCAGGACGGCCACCGCCGTAAGCCCCAGGGTGATCCGGGTGCCCAGCCCGAAGCGACGGCGCGCGAAACCCTTCTTTTCCCCGGGCAGCTCCAAGGAATCACCCACAAGGCGCAGGATTCAGGACGGGAAGAGCTTCATTATGCCCCAACCGCGCGCTTTTCCTTCACCGGCCCCGGGAAATTCACTTTTGTTCCCCTTCACACCTGAACCGGCATCCGGCTCGCCCGGCGATTTGACCGATTGTCAAAATGTGTTAAAAAGAAATCAGCCCGGGTGCTTCCACTACCCGGGCCCGATTGCTTGTGTTTCCTGGAGCCGAGGATCCCGTTTGAGGGGGGGAGGCTCATCCGGTCCTTTCCTCGGTACTATTGTTTTACTAGCGGCCACTCTTTCTTCACACCGGCGCAACTTGCCGGATATAACGTGGCGACATGCGACATGGAGGAACCGGATGGAAACCCGTTACGAAGACTACGAGATCGTGCGCGTGGTGAGCGACACCCGCCTCATCGACTCGGAGTCCTACGAGCGCATCTATTGGCGGCCCGACGGCAAACCCCTCGCGCCCGGCTTTTACCTGGTGGCATGGCCCCGTGGGGCGGATCCGACCCGCTACGACGAGCGGGCCGAGTTCATGGGACCCTATCGTTGGGTGGAAGGAGCCCTCGTCGCCCTGGCCCAATTGAAGAGCGGGCAACGCAGGACAGCCCCGCCGCGGCCCGCCGCCCCTTCGGACGAGCCGGCGACTGCACCGCTGGCGGAACTCCGGAACCTTCCGGGAGAGTGCCCCGCACCGCAGCAAAACCGCTGAACTCGGACCGGTCGGGGAAAGGAGAGGCGGCGCTGCAGGCGCAGGGGAGGGAAATCCTCGCCGGTGTGCTGGACAGCATCCGCTCAGCTTTCTCCCCGACCTCTTCGATCCGCTAAATGGAGATGAAGCGGCCCGGCGGCTTCGGCCGAAAGGCGAACCGGGCAGGAAAACAAAAGCCGCCCGAAGAGGCGGCTTTCACGAACCTGCTCGTTCCCGCTATTCGGCTGCGAACTGGCTCAGCCAGGCTTCATCGTAGTCGGTGGGATAAGCGGTCGTGGCCGGGACCTCCGGCGCCATGAACTCCACCTTGACCAGATCGTTGTCCACCTCGGGGTATTCGAGCTGAATTTCCGCAAGCGAAAACTTCATGATCCCCTCCTTTTTATCGGCCTCGTCCCGCATCGAGACCCAGGGGCATTCTGACCCTGCGGCGAAGCGGGGATCAATCGATTTATCTGATGCGTACGATAAGGAGGGGCCGGCTCGCGCCGGACAGCATCAGCCGGCCGCGAGCCGTAACCCGGCCCCCGGACGGGTGTAGCCGCCGATCGCCTCGATGGGCTTGGGCACGTGCACGGCGAAACCCTGCACGTAATCCACGCCGATGGTCCTGAGCATCCCCAGGGTCACCTCGTTCTCCACCCACTCGGCGATGGTGCGGATGCCCATGACGTGGCCGATGTCGTTGATCGCCCTGACCATGGCGCAGTCGATGGGATCGTTGGCCATGTCCTTGACGAAAGCGCCGTCGATCTTCAGGTAGTCCACCGGCAGGTTCTTCAGGTAGGCGAAGGAGGACAGACCGCTGCCGAAATCGTCCAGAGAAAAACGGCAGCCCAGCTCCTTGAGCTCGCGGATCACCTTGCTCGCCCGCGTCAGGTTGGCAATGGCGGCCGTCTCGGTGATCTCGAAGCAGATGGCCCGCGGCAGCACCTGGTGGCGCTTGAACTGCTCGTGGATGAAGGCGAGGATGTGGTCATCGGAAATGGAGGCGCCCGAAAGGTTGATGGAAAGCATGGGCAAGCGGAGGCACGAGGCCGCCAGTGCCCGCCACCGGCTGAAGGCGAGGGTCATCACGCACTGGTCGATGGCGTGCATGAGGCTGTAGCGCTCCGCCGCGGGGATGAAGGACATGGGCGGCACCAGCTCTCCCCCCTCGTCCACCATGCGCACCAGCACCTCGTAGTGCTCCTCGTCGGCGCCGTCGGGCCGAAGACCCGCGATGCGCTGGCAGTAGAGGCGGAAACGGTTTTCTTCGAACGCCCGGGTGATGCGGGACACCCACTGCATTTCGCCGCGGCGCTGGGCCAGCTCGTTGTCGCCGGGCCGGTACGCCTGCACCCGGTTCCTGCCCTTGTCCTTGGCCGAGTAGCAGGCGGCGTCCGCCGCGCCGAGGAGGCTCGCGGCGCTCTCCCCGTCCCCGGTGATCGCCACCAGCCCGATGCTGATGCTGCTGGCGAAGGTCTTGTCCTGCCAGGCGAAGCGGAAGTTGGCCAGCGCCCGCCGCAACTTCTCCGCCACTTGCAGCGCCTGGGCGAGATCGCAGCCCTGGAGCAGCACCCCGAACTCGTCTCCGCCCAAGCGCGCCAGCGTGTCGGATTCGCGGATTTCGGCTTCCAGGATCGACGCCACCTGGCGCAGCAGCTCGTCCCCGGCCACGTGGCCGCAGGTGTCGTTCACCACCTTGAACTGGTCCAGGTCGAGGTAGAGCAGCGCGTGGCTCCGACCCTGGGTCTGGGCGTCCTCCACCAGGGCGGTCAAACGGCGGTCGAACTCGAGCCGGTTGACGAGCCCGGTGAGGGCGTCGTGGCTCGCCTGCCACGAGAGCTGGTGGGCGAGCTTGCGGGACTCCCCCACGTCGCGGAACACCAGCACCACGCCGATGATCTCCCCCTCCCGGTTGCGGATGGGGGCCGCGGTGTGCTCGATGGGCCAGCGGCCTCCGTCCCGGGAGATCAGCACCGCGTGGGTCTCGGGCTCGGTGGCGTGCCCTTTTCTCAGCACCGCCGCGACGGGATCTTCGATCCTCTCCCCCGACATCTCCCGCAGCACGTAGAAAATCCGGGAAAGGGGCGCGCCGCGGGCTTCCTCCGTGCTCCAGCCGGTCAGCTTTTCCGCCATGGGATTGAGATAGTCCACCGCTCCCTGGGTATTGGTGGTCACCACGGCGTCGGCGATGGAGGCGAGGGTCACCTGGGCCCTTTCCTTCTCGGCGAACAGGATCTCCCGCGCTTGCTTGCGCTCGGCCATGTCGCGAGCGATGGACTCGGCCATGCGGTTGAAGGCGTGGATGGTGGCGAGCACCTCCGGGGGGCCGTCGGGCTCGATGCGCACCGAGTAGTCGCCCTGGCCGAAGCGCGCGGCGGAGGAGGCCAGGGCGTACAGGGGCCGCAGGCCGTTGTTGGCGATGGCCAGCGTCACGCCGAAGAAGATCCCCAGGAGAAACAGCAGCAACTGGAACATTTCCATGGACTGCTGCCAGAGATGATTGAGGGTGGCCGTGGGGTCGGTGCGGATGAGCACCCGTCCGTAGCGCTCGCCGCCCACCACGATCTGAACGGATTCCTCCTGGGCCCGGATGTCCGCCCAGCGGACGAACCAGGCGGGAGCGATGTTTTCTTCCCCGGGGCTCGCGGCGCTCAAGGGGTTGCCCATGTTGTCGATCCAGCTCACCAGGGCGATGTCTCGCTGGCCGACCCGCGCATCGAGGATCTGCTGGATCAGGGCGTAGTCCCCGATGACCGCCTGCTCGGTCACGGCGGGGATCAGGGATTCCACCTCGTATTTGACTTTCTCGCTCAGCTCGGCCCGGTTGCGCTCCACCTCGTTCAAGATGACGCTATAGAGCAGCACCGCGCCGGAAAGGGCCAGCGCCACCCCGGAGCCCAGCATGAGGCGGGCGGAAAGGCTTAGATTCCGCCACAGATGCTCGAGACCCAGGTGGCCCATGGTCACTCCCCCCTCACCAGACTGGTGCGATAGAAGCGGCGCACGTTGTCGAACTCCGCGTCCTCCGCCGCCACGAAACCATACGGGGGTTTCTGCTTCACCAGTTCGGCGCTGGCGGCGAGGATCCGGGCACCTTCGGGATCGGCCGCCATATGGATCAGGGCCTGGCGCACCTTGGCCACTTTTTCCTTGGGCACTGAAGGATGGACCGAGATGGGGATGTTCAGGTATTTCTCCGAGCTCCACAGCACCCGGTACTCCACCTGCTCCCGGTTGGCGAAATCCCGCATGATCTGGGAATTCACCCCCGCGGCCACCACCCGGCCCGCTTTGAGCTGGCCCATGGCGCCCTCCTGGTTGCCGGCGAACAGGGGCTTCACGGAAATGCCGGCGCGCAGCAGGGCGTCCATGGGTACGTAGTAGCCCACGAACGCCACCTGGGAGGGAAACACCACCTCCTTGCCCTCCAGTTCCCGCAGGGATTGGATGCCCGAGGACGCCAGCACCACGATCTGGCCCTGGATGGCCTCCTCCTGGGGCCGGGCGATGACGCGGTAGCCGACCACGTCGTTGTCGGCTTTGAAGTTGTGGTTGGAGTAAATGAAGTCGAATTCGCCCCGGCCGATCATAGCCGAGTGCTCGGGACCGGTCTTGGCGAGCTTGAGGACCAGGGGCACGCCGCTTTTTTCGCTGACGTAGCGCAGGATGGGGTTCCAGTACTGGGCCGTGAGGATCGGGCTGCGTTGCGTGATGACGCCAAAGGAATACACCTTCTCTTGCGCCGAGGCGCCCCCGGCCCACGATCCCAGGACGGCGAGCAGCGCCGCGATTCCCCACGCTCTGCGTTTCATTTTTGTCTCCTGTCCTCGGCGCCCTTCCACGGCTGGAATTGCCCGTTTCGGGCAGGTCCCCTAGTGCCCGCGCCCGGAAAGGGTCAGCCGCGCCCCACCTCCTTTCCCGCGGGCGCGCCGCCAGCGCCAGGCCCGCGATTCGGGAGGAGTTTCGCTATCCGGTCCGGGCCTCTGGGCACCCCGCGGCGCCCTGAATCCCGGTCGGAAAGCAATGTAACCGCTCTCATGTCATGCAAGACCTATGCCACGGTGTTGACCAGGGACCCGATCCCGGCGATGCGGATCTCCACCGTGTCCCCGATCTGGATCGGATCCGCTCCCAGAGAGGTGCCGCAGGCGATCACGTCGCCGGGCTCTAGGGTCATGGTCTGGGAGATGGAGGCCACGATCTCGAAGGGGTTCAACACCAGGTCTTCCACCGGGTAGTCCTGGTGCTTGACCCCGTTGATGAAGGATTCGACAGTAAGTGTCATGGGATCGACATCGGTGTCGATCACCGGCCCGAAAATGCTGAAAGTGTCGAAGCCCTTGGCCCGGGTGTACTGGGGAAAGGTCGAGTCGCGCTTTACCACGTCCTGGGCGGTCACGTCGTTCACCACGGTGTAGCCGAAAATTGCCCCGCGGGCTTCCTCGGGGTTGACCCCCCGCGTCCGGCGGCCGATGACGATGCCCAGCTCCCCCTCCAGCACCACCCGCTCGCTCAGGCCCCGAGGGTAGAGGATGGGGTCGCCGTGGGTGGCGAAGCTTGATCGGGGCTTGAGAAAGTAGAGCGCTTCCCGCGGGGTCTCGCGCTTTAGCTTGGCGATCTGGGAGCGCGAGTTGTTCCACAGGGCGATCATGGCGGAGGCGTCGGACGGAGGCAGGAGCTTGACGCGGTCCACCGCCAGGCTCAATCCGCTCGGTCGGGGACGGTGGAACATGTCGCCCTCATAGACGCGTACTTCTCCTTCCTCCGAAAGCACGCCGAAGCCCGTCCTGCCCTCCGCTTGGAACCGAACGAATTTCATGGAAACCCCCCCTTTCAGGCCAATACCTTGAAGATCAACGATATGCCCGTCCCGACGAGAAACACGCCCACCACGCGAATCAGCGCTTCCCTGGAGATATTGAGGTGCACCCGGTTGCCCAGGTACAAGCCCAACAGCATGGGAATGAGCCCGAGGGCGATGGCCCACAGGGTTTCCTGGCGAAGGAGCAATCCGGTCGCCACGAAAAGGGCCAGCCGGAACCCCCCGTCCAGCACGAACAGCCAGGAAAAGGTGGCGCGGACTTCGGTCTTGTCTTCCAGCCGATGGGTGAGGTAGATGATGTAGGGCGGCGCGCTGGTGCCGAAAAGCGCCCCGGCCCCGCTACCCACTAGGCCCGTGGGCAACGCCCAGAGGGCCGAAATCTGCCCTTCCGGCTTGATGCCTAGTGCGTTGCGCGCGCCGAAAAACACCGTGAACAGGCCGAGGGAGGCCAGCACCAGGGCTGAGGGGAACTGGGTGAGGGCATAGATCCCAGCCATGGCCCCGATCAACCCGAAGGGCAGCAGTCGCTTGATCTCGGCCCAGTTGGTCTGCTTCGAGTTGATCCCGCCGAGAATGAAGGAGGCGATGAAGTCCAGGGTCATCACCAGCGGCACGACGAACTGGAGGGGTTTCCCCATGGCGATCAGGGGGACCGCGATAAGCCCCGAGCCGAAGCCTGTCAGACCGCGAACGAAGTAAGCGCCCAGCAAGATCGCGAAAACCCACAGCGACTCCCCTGTCATGGCCGTCCCCCTCCCCTACACCCCGAGCCTTCCTGGCGAGGCTTTTGCATGGCCGCTTTGGTGCGGCACATGGTAGCAGACTCGGATCGATTCCGGTCAGGCCGTTTTACTCAAAAAATGCCAACTCGTTCACGGGTCGGCGCGGGCGTCCGGCATCGACGGCTCAAACCAACTTACCGGGGTTCATGAGATGATGGGGGTCCAGGGTGTGCTTGATCGCCCGCATCAGCTCCAGCTCCAGCGGGCTCTTGTAGCGCTGGATCTCTTCCCGCTTGAGCTGCCCCAATCCGTGCTCGGCGCTGATGGAGCCCCCCAGCCGGGCCACGCAGTCATACACGATGCGGTTGACCGGCGCTGGGTCCTCGATCAGGCGGGCGTTCAAAGCCGGGTCCGCCATGGACACGTTGTAATGGATGTTGCCGTCGCCGATGTGGCCGAAGGCGACGATGCGCACGCCGGGAAACGCCTCTTCCAGGGCCCGGCTCGCCTGGTCGATGAAACGCGGCACCCGCGACACGGGCACCGAGACGTCGTGCTTAATGCTGACCCCCTCTTCCTTCTGCGCCTCCGCCATGGCGTCGCGCACGCGCCACAGGGCCTCCGCCTGGGCCTCGCTCTGGGCCAGCACGGCGTCCAGCACCCTCCCCTGCTGGAGCGCCTCCTCCAGCGCTTCCAGGAAGCGCGCGCTCAGGGCTTCCGCGCTGCCGCTGTCGGAGAGCTCCACCAGGAGATACCAGGGATAGGGCGCCGAGAGGGGGTCGGAGGTGCCGGGAATGTGCTTGAGCACCAGCGCCAGGGAGACGCGAGACATGAGCTCGAAGCTGGTGATCCGGTCGCCCAGCGCGGCGCGCAGTTCCGAGAGGAGCTCGACCGCCTTCTGGGGGCTCTCCATCCCCAGGAACGCGGTCGCGGTGGCCGTCGGCCACGGAAAGAGCTTGAGCACGGCGGCGGTGATCACGCCCAGGGTGCCCTCGGCGCCGATGAAAAGCTGCTTCAGATCGTAGCCGGTATTGTCCTTGCGCAGGCCCCGCAGCCCGTCCCACACGCGTCCGTCGGGCAGCACCACCTCCAGCCCCAGCACCAGATCCCGGGCGTTGCCGTAGCGCAGCACCGCCTCGCCGCCGGCGTTGGTGGAGAGGTTGCCCCCGATCTGGCAGCTTCCCTCGGCGCCCAGGCTCAAGGGAAACAGGCGCTGGGCATTTCGCGCCGCTTCCTGGATCGACGCCAGCACGCAGCCCGCCTCCACGGTGATGGTGTTGTTGGCCGCGTCGAGCTCCCGGATGCGGTTCATGCGGGCGAGCGACAGCACGATCTGGCGCCCTGGATAGGCGCTCTCGGCAAGGGGCACCGAGCCGCCGCACAACCCGGTGTTGCCGCCCTGGGGCACGACGGCCACCCGCTCCCGGACGCAGCGCTTGACCACCTCCGCCACTTGCTCGGTGGAGGCCGGCCGCACCACCAGCTCCGCCGCTCCGCGGTAGCGCCCGCGCCAATCGGTGAGGTAAGGCGCCATCTCCGCGGGATCGGCGATCACGGCCTGGGGGCCCACGATGGCCACCATCGCTTCATGAAACGCCTTGGTTTCCGGGGTCAAAACCACCGATGCCATTCACCGCTCCTCGCCTCGGACCTGGACCAACTGTAGCAAAGGGCCATTGCGCCCAGCAACAACCGCCCTTCGCCGAGCGAAGCCAAATGCCTAAAAACGCCGAGTTTCCATCCGTAGATCTCGGAGTCGGGCCCCGCCGTCTGCCGTCCCGTCGAGGGAGCCGTCGGGACGTCGGCCCGGGACAGGGCCGGGAACTCTTTGCCGCTCCCGTGCGTCATGAGGGGCACCCCACGACCATGAACGAGGAGGGAGCGATGGGTACGCCTGCTTTTGCCACCCAAGTGAACCGCGTCGAGCTCGAGCAGAAAGTCAAGGAGATGTACCGGCGCGTGGCCCAGGAGCCGACCGGGGAGTTCCATTTCGAGATGGGCCGCGGCCTTGCGGAACGCCTTGGCTACGTGCCCGCGGACCTCGACCGCATCCCGGCGGAGGCCATCGACTCCTTCGCCGGGGTGGGATATCACTTCGACCTCGCCGACCTCAAGGCCGGCGAGCACGTGCTCGACCTCGGCAGCGGCTCGGGCATGGATACCTTCGTGGCTGCGCTCAAGGTCGGACCGGGCGGCCGGGTCGTGGGCGTGGACATGACCGACACCCAGCGCGCCAAGGCCGAGCGCCTGCGGGACGCGGCCGGCTTCGCGCAAACAACTTATGTTAAAGGCTACATCGAGACGCTTCCGGTGGAAGACGGGAGCTTCGATGCGGTGATCAGCAACGGGGTGATCAACCTCTCGGCCGACAAGCCGCGGGTGTTCCGCGAGGTGGCCCGCGTGCTGCGCCGGGGCGGGCGGCTCGCCATCTCGGACATCATCTCGGAGAAGTGGCTGCCCGAGAGCGTGATGTGCAACGCGACGCTCTGGGCGGCCTGCATCGGGGGCGCCATGCAGCAGGACGCTTACTACGACGCGATCCGGGCGGCCGGCCTGCGCATCGTCCGCATCCGGGAGAATCCCCAGTATCGCTTCCTGACCGCGTCCGCCCAGAAAGCCTGCGCGACTTACGGGGTGCGCAGCGTGTCGCTGCTCGCCGTGCGGGATTGAACCGGCGCGAAAACCCGTCGCCACTGACGGGCACGGCCCCGGTTCTTCATTTCGCCGGGGGACGGTTAGGCGAACATCCGGCGATGGAAAGCTCACGCGCCCGCCGCCAGGGGCGGCCGCCGCTGCGGTTCAGCGACGCTTCGCCAGCGCCGCGCTGCGGATCGCCGTGAGGGTCGTCCGCGGCGTGATGGCGTCGGGGTCGATCACCAGCTCGATCAAGGCGGGGCCGCCGGCCGAGAGCGCCCGCTCCAGGGCCCGCGGAAACTCAGCGGTGGCGCGCACCGTCTCCCCGTGGGCGCCGAAGGAGCGAGCGTAGGCGGCGAAGTCCGGGTTTTCGAGGCCGGTCCCGTGCACCCGGCCCGGGTATTCCCGCTCCTGGTGCATGCGGATGGTGCCGTACATGCCGTTGTTCACCACCAGGAACAGGATCTCCAGCCCGTACTGGACGGCGGTGGCCAGCTCCTGCCCGGTCATGAGGAAGCAGCCGTCGCCCGCAAAACACACCACCGGGCGCTCCGGGCACACCAGCTTGGCCGCGATGGCGGCGGGCAGCCCGTAACCCATGGCGCCGCTCGCAGGCGCGAGCTGGGTGCGGAAAGGGCCGTACTGCCAGTGCCGGTGCACCCAGCCGGTGTAGTTGCCCGCGCCGTTGGCGACGATGGTGTCGGGCGGGAGCACCCTCCCCAGGTGCCGGACGGCTTCGCCCAAGTTGAGGGTGCCCGGCATGGGCTCGGGCTCGAGTTCCGCCAGGTAGTCGCCGCGGGCCGTCTCCAACCACGCCTTCCAGCGGCGGCCGTCGGCGCGCACATGGGCTTTCGCCGCGGCGGCGAACTGGGCCATCCCGCTATTCACCAGGAGGGTTCCCTGGTAGACGCGCCCCAGCTCCTCGGCGCCGGCGTGCACATGCACGAGGCGCTGGCGGGGCACCGGGGGCGCGACCAGGGTATAGCCGCTCGTGGTCATCTCGCCCAGGCGGGGGCCCACGGCGACCAGCAGGTCGGCGTCCCGGATGCGCTGGGCGAGCTTGGGGCTCACCCCGATGCCCGCGTGCCCCACGTAGTTGGGGCGCCGATTGTCATACAAGTCCTGACAGCGGAAGGACGCGCACACGGGAAGGCCGCAGTTTTCGATGAACGCCGCCATGTCGGCGCACGCTTCCGCGGACCACCCGCCGCCTCCCAGCATCACCAGGGGCCGACCGGCCTCGCCAAGGAGTCGCTCCAATTGGGCGAGCTGATCCGGGCCTGGATGGGGGCGCACGGTACGGTAGGGTCCGGCGTCCGCGACGGCGACGGTGGAGGCCAGCATGTCCTGCGGCAGGGCCAGCACCACCGGTCCCGGGCGCCCCGCCACGGCGGCGTGAAAGGCATGGCTTACCATCTCGGGGATGCGCTCCGCCCGGCCGATCTGGGCCACCCATTTCACCATGGGACCGAACATGCGCCGGCAGTCCACTTCCTGGAAAGCTTCGCGCTCGACGAAGTCGGACCCCACCTGTCCCACGAACAGGATCATGGGCGTCGAATCCTGATAGGCAGTGTGCACGCCGATGGAGGCGTTGCAGGCGCCGGGCCCCCGGGTCACGAAGCAGATTCCCGGCCGACCGGTGAGCTTGCCGTAGGCCTCCGCCATGTTCGCCGCGCCGCCTTCGTGGCGGCATACGACGAGGCGAATCGCGTCGCGGGCGTCGTAGAGCGCGTCCAGCACCGGCAGATAGCTTTCCCCCGGAACGCAGAACGCGAGATCGACGCCGTGGATTCTCAGTGCGTCCACCAGCACCTGGCCGCCGGTGCGGGGCTTCAGACGGGGCATCTGCGACGGTTCTCGGGAAATCGCGGACGGAATCACGCTCTCCCAGGAGAGCCTAACCTGCGGGATCGACTACCCAATTCGGCTTTCTGCTCGAGAATTGGTGGCGTCCCCTAGGGGATTCGAACCCCTGTTACCGCCGTGAAAGGGCGATGTCCTAGGCCTCTAGACGAAGGGGACGCGGCGGGTTGTCTGGTGGAGGTAAGCGGAGTCGAACCGCTGACCTTCGCAATGCCATTGCGACGCTCTCCCAGCTGAGCTATACCCCCACCGGAGCCGCGAATTATACCGTTCCCTCCGAGGCATGCAAAGGCTTGGCTAAGCTGCGGGAACGGGCTCAGGACGAAGCGATGGCTTGGTCGAGCCGGGCGAGCGCCGCTTCCCGCTTGAGGGCGGCCACGACGGCGACGATGTCCGGCGTCTTCTCCATGCCGGTCACGGCCACCCGCAGGGGCATCATCACCTGGGGCGTCTTGAGGCCCCGTGCCGCCAGCACTTCCCGGATCGCCTGCCGGATGTCCTCCAGCGTCCAGGGCGCCGTCCCCAGCCGCTCCCGCAACTCTCGCAGCACTGCCCTGCCCTGCTCGTTCAGGTAGCGGTCGCGCAGCGCCGCGTCCAGCGCCGGCGGCTCGGCCAGGACGAGCAGGAGCGCCTCCAATTCGGAGAGCAAGGCGACCGAAGCCTGGACCGCTCCGATCATGGCCGCCGGGTCCATGACCCGCTCGATACGGGCGTAGAGGTCGGGTTTTTCCCGGGCCAGCCTGACCGCCAGGGCCCGAGGGGTCGTTCTCCGCAGGTGCTCTCCGTTGAGCCAGCGCAGCTTCTCGGGATCGAAACGGGCGGGCGAGCGGCTGATGTGCCGCAAGTCGAACCACTCGACGAACTGCTCCAGCGTGAAGACCTCGTCGTTGCCGTGGGACCAGCCGAGCCGCGCCAGGTAGTTGAGAAGCGCTTCCGGCAAGTAGCCCTGGTCCCGGTACTGGAGGACGCTCACCGCCCCGTGGCGCTTGGACAGCCGCTCGCCGTCGGCCCCCAGAATCATCGGCACGTGGGCGTACTGGGGCAGGGGCGCCCCCAGGGCCCGCAGGATGTTGATCTGGCGGGGAGTGTTGGCCACGTGGTCGTCACCCCGGATCACGTGGGTGATGCCCATGTCCAGGTCGTCCACCACGACCCCGAAGTTGTAGGTGGGCACGCCGTCCGAGCGCAGGATGACCAGGTCGTCGAGCTCGCTGTTGGAGACCACGATGGGCCCCTTCACCAGGTCCTCGAACGCCACCTCCCCTTCGTCCGGATTGCGGAACCGCACCACGGGCTTCACCCCGGAGGGCGGGGTCTTTCCGCGGGCGTTCTCCGGGCGCCAGCGGCCGTCGTAGCGGGGTTTCTCGCCGCGGGCGCGCTGCGCTTCGCGCATCGCCTCCAGCTCTTCCTTGCTGGCGTAGCAGTAATAAGCTCGCCCGGCGCGGATGAGTTGCTCCGCCACCTCCCGGTAGCGGTCGAGCCGCTGCATCTGATGGTAAGGTCCCTCGTCCCAGGCAAGTCCCAGCCAGGTCATGCCGTCCAGGATGGCCTGCACGGATTCCTGGGTGGAACGCTCCAGGTCCGTGTCCTCGATACGCAGGATGAACCGGCCGCCGTGCTTGCGGGCGTAGGCCCAAGAATACAAGGCGGTGCGGGCGCCGCCGATATGCAGGTAGCCGGTGGGGCTGGGAGCGAAGCGGGTACGGACCATGGCGATATTTTACGGGAACCTCCCGCGCGCCCGCTCAAAAGGCGAAAATCGATGGGGCCGGCCGCCGCCTGTTTGACCGGCCGAAAACCTTTATGCTTTAATTTTGGGCCTCGTGGGTGGTTAGCTCAGCGGTAGAGCACTGCCTTCACACGGCAGGGGTCACTGGTTCGATCCCAGTATCACCCACCAAAATCAAAAACTTAGTGCGCTTCAGGATGTGGCGCGGTATGGCGAACCTCCTCGAAGAGCCTCATTTCCAGCCTGTCGCGTCATAGTTACGCCATATCTATTCCGTGCCCATTTTGGCCCGAGACCCCCCTCTGCTTGCTAATCATGTTCGGTGCGTGGCGCGCCTCCTATAACCTTTATTGACTTCTGCCGCCCCATCTCAACGCCTTCCGGCGCCGGTAGCCTTCTCGGGCAGGACCGCAGATCTCCCCGGGTATTGCGCACTCACCTTCACGCGTTTATGCCGGTCGGATCTACGTCGTTGCGTTGCCATGCAAGTATCGGGCTTTGACGATATCGGCCGTCTCACCCCGCAACGCCGCCTTATCCGCCTCCTGTTCGTCGGGCCAGCGCTTTGCCTCTGGCTTCCTTCGGATTCGCAGTCGCCCGCATGAGCTTCCCTCTGTTTTTCGTCTTCCAAGAGGCGGGCTTCATGCTGCCAGATTCTGCCCCTGCTGAGTGCTGACCCAGTGCTGCAAGAACTGAATCGGCGACTTGCCCTTGAGCGTGGAGTGGCGGCGTCTCCGGTTGTAAAACACTTCAATGTAATCGAACAGGTCGGCCATCGCGGCCTCGCGCGTAGCGTGGCGCGTGCCATGCACCCGCTCGCTCTTCAGGCTGTTGAAGAAGCTCTCGCTCGGCGCGTTGTCCCAGCAATCGCCCTTGCGGCTCATCGAGCACACCCTGCCGTATTCGGCGAGCCTCGCCTGGAACGCATGGCTCGCGTATTGGCTGCCCCGATCCGAGTGATGGATCAAACCGGGCGCAGGCTTCCTGCGGAACCACGCCATGGTCAGCGCATCGACCACAATATCCGCCCCCATGCGCGGCTTGGTCGCCCAGCCGACGATCTCGCGGTTGAACAGGTCGATCACCACCGCCAGGTACAGCCAGCCTTCGTCCGTCCGGAGGTAGGTCAGGTCCGCCGTCCACACCGGATTCGGCGCTTCCGGTGCGAAGTTTCTTTCCAACAGGTTCGCTGCCACCGGCAGGTCGTGTTTCGAGTCCGTGGTGGCCTTGTAGCGGCGCTTGTGCCGCGCCCGGATGCCGTTCTCGCGCATCAGTCGTCCCACCCGCTCCTTGGACGCCTTGAAGCCGCGTCCGCGAACCTCGTCGACTATCCTCGGGCTGCCGTAGGCCCCCTTGAACTGCGCGTGGATGGCGCGGATCAGCGCCAGTAACTGGTCATCGGTCAGCCGCTGCCGATTAGGCCTGCCGCCGCGTTTCCAGGCCCGGTAGCCGCTGATGCTGACCTCCAGCGTGTCGCACAGCGCGACCAGCGGGTATTGCTTCACGTACCGATCGATCCTGGCGCACTTCACGCTACATCCTTGGCGAAGTACGCCGTCGCCTTTTTTAGGATTTCGTTTTCCATCTTGAGCCGGGCAAGCTCGGCCCGCACACGCGAGAGTTCCATTTGCCCCGGCGTCACCGGCTTGCCGCCCGGCGGGTTGAGCTTGCCGGCCTTGGCGGCCTTGACCCAGTTCCTGAGCGTCTGCTCGACCAGCCCCAACTCACGCGCCACGCGGGACAGCGCTTCACCCGATTGCACGCGATTGACCGCCAGTTCCTTGAACTCGGCGGTGTATTCCTGCTTCGGTATCTTGAACATCTTCGTCCTCTGTTTCGTCTATCCTAGCCGCTCAGCCTTGGAAGACGAAATTTCGGGGGAAGGTCACCGCTGAACCTGCATGGCTCTCCTTCCTCTCCAAAGGAGTGCCAAAGGTTTGTGAACTTATGCAGCAAGACCCGCTTCTGGCGGAGAGCCGGGCGCGCCTGCGCGAGCTTCTTAGTGTAGCGGCGGGCGGAAGCGTGTTCACGCAGCATCCGGCGGGCCACGGTACGATCGCGCGGACCGCCAGCAAGACGCCGTATAGGCCGGCACAGTGCCTGCGCCAGCACGAATATCCGAACGGCTTGACGGCGCAATGGGTATTGCTTAAGGGAACCTCTAATAATTCACTCATTCTAACGCCCCAACAACAAAACGCGAGAAACGACGATGCTCCAATCCGGTT
>NZ_JBQACR010000139.1:0-396 GCF_051905455.1 Pelomicrobium sp. G1 | reverse complement strand
CACCAGAACGACCTGTCCGCGCCGCATCACCGCCGTCCCCGCTCATAGGTCGAAGGGGACGGGAAGCTCGTAGCTTTCGAAAAGCTCCGCCAGCTCTTCCAGTTTGAGATCGAGCAGCGAGGCGACTCGGCGCACCGATACATCGCCAGCCAGCAGCCCAGTATGCAGCCGTTGCACGAATTCAGCGCTGAACAGGCGCGGTGCCGGCTGTTTGTCTGCAGGTCGGCCGTTGGCCGTCAGCTTTGAATCCTGAATGCCGAGTAGATCGGCTCGGGACAGGAACCCCAGATAAAAGAGGCGCCACTTCATGGCTTGCGCCGAAACGCACAGCTCCGTGGCGGTCTTGTTCAGCCAATCGTGGATGTCTTCTTCCTCGCGACGGCTTCGCCAGCGCAC
>NZ_JBQACR010000138.1:0-399 GCF_051905455.1 Pelomicrobium sp. G1 | reverse complement strand
GCGTGAGCGGCACCAGCGCGGCGAGGGCCAGGGGAGCCGCCACCCGCAGGTCCGAGGGCGTGATGGCGGCTAGGCTCCCCAGAAGCCAGTAGGTGATGGCGGGCAGCTGATTGTAGGGGTCGGCGAGGTACTTGATGAGGGCGAGCAGCGCCCCGAGGAGGGTTCCGATTACCACTCCCGCCAGGATGAGGGTGAGGATGGGGTCGTGGCGGCGCACCGCCGAACCCACTGCGTACACCACGGCCACGGCGATGAGGCCGCCCAAGAAAGCGAATCCCTGGATCGCCACGACCCCCAGGGAAAAAAAGATGGCGAGGGCCGCGCCCAGGGCCGCGCCGGAGGAGACCCCCAGGATGTCGGGGGAGACCAGGGGGTTGCGGAACATGCCCTGGTAGGCTG
>NZ_JBQACR010000137.1:0-399 GCF_051905455.1 Pelomicrobium sp. G1 | reverse complement strand
AGCCAGACCGCAGCAAGGCTCGCCCCCGGACGGGTCATGGCCTTCGATATTGCGCGCACACCCATTCGGCAATCGCCGTTTGAAGCTCCTCCGCTTCGCCGAGGGCGGGCGTCACCCGCAGGCAGACCTGGGGATGGCGCCGGGAGAGGGCCTCCACCAGCACCGGCAGGTCCCGCTTGAGATGGCCGCCCGGGGCGAGGAACAGGGGCGCCAGCGTGATGCGGGCGATCCCTTCCTCAGCGAGGCGCGCTACTGCTGCCTCCAGGCTAGGCTCCATGAGCTCGAGAAAGGCGAGCTCGACCCGCACTCCGGGAAGGCGCTGCGCCACCCTCAGTCGCACCGCCTCCAAGGGCGCGCGCCACTCCGGGTCCCGGGCGCCGTGGGCGAAGAGGATGACCG
>NZ_JBQACR010000136.1:0-401 GCF_051905455.1 Pelomicrobium sp. G1 | reverse complement strand
GTCGAACACCTGGATGCGCCCGTTGCGGGAATCTGCGACGAACACCTCTCTGCCGGCCACGGCGACACCCGTCGGATCGTCGAACTGGCCAGGACCGTCGCCTTTTTCGCCCCACGCTGTGACGAACACGTAGGCGGGCTCCTTGGCGGACGGGATGAAAGCGAAGCTGCCGAGCGCGGCAAGCGCGACCAGGACGAAAAGCGTCCATCCCGCGTACTTGCCGATCCCGGCAAGCGTCATGTGCTCTCCACCGCGAGAGTCAGTAATTGAAGCGGAACCCGGCATGAGGCACGTAGTCCGTCTCCAGCGCCGTGCCACGAAGATTTTGCACCACCGGCCACTGCACGCCCGCTTCGAAGACCCAGCGCCTAGTCACGTACTGCAGGCCGGGTGTGAGGAAC
>NZ_JBQACR010000135.1:0-401 GCF_051905455.1 Pelomicrobium sp. G1 | reverse complement strand
GAAGAGCGGATGTTTGCCTTTTTCGACGCCCGCGTTCCGCCCGACGTCTACAACGGCATCTCGTTCGAGCGCTGGCGAAAGGAAGCGGAAGCGAAGAATCCCCGGCTCCTCTTCATGAGCCGCGACGATCTCATGCGCCACGAGGCGGAAGGGATCACGGAAGCGCTCTATCCCGAGTCGCTGGAGGTGAACGGGGTCGCTCTTAAGCTCTCCTATCGCTTCGAGCCTGGTCACCCCATGGACGGCGTTACCGTGACCGTGCCGCTGCATCTTCTCAACCAATTGCCCGCAGCGCCGTTCGAGTGGCTGGTGCCGGGCATGCTGCGCGAAAAGGTGAACGCCCTGATCCGGGGGCTGCCCAAGTCCCTGCGCCGGGCTTTCGTGCCGATCCCGGAATGCGT
>NZ_JBQACR010000134.1:0-401 GCF_051905455.1 Pelomicrobium sp. G1 | reverse complement strand
CCGCTCGACACGTTGCCGGCCAGCAGACTGATGGTCCCGGTCGGGGCGATAGCGATCAAGTGACTGTTGCGGATGCCGTGCCGCGCGATTCCGTCCCGGATGTCCGCCGGCAGCGATCGGATGAATTCGCCGTTGAGGTACTGGCCGCGCTCGAAGAACGGGAACGGCCCCTTCTCCTTGGCGAGTTCGATGGAGCTGCGGTAGGCGCTGTGGCAAATCAGGCGCATGACCTCGGCGGCGAGCCCGCGCGCCTCTGGCTCGGCATAGCGCAGGTTGAGCATGATCAAAGTGTCGGCGAGCCCGGTGATGCCCAGACCGATACGCCGCGTGCCGCGCGCCTGTTCCGCCTGCTGCGCGAGCGGGAACTGCGAGGCGTCGATGACGTTGTCCATGAGCCGCAC
>NZ_JBQACR010000133.1:0-401 GCF_051905455.1 Pelomicrobium sp. G1 | reverse complement strand
CGAAGGTGGCGCTGTTCATGGTGCCGTAGCACACGGTGCCGGCGGCGAGGAAGGTGATGTAGGGGACGCCCTCCACGGTGGGGAGCAGGCCCCCCAGCCCGAAGCCCAGGGCGAGCATGTAGAGCATGGGGTCGGCCAGGTTGCCCAGCATGGAAGGGACGGCGAGCTTGCGCCACACCAGGAAATTGCGCCGCCATACGGGCACGAAACGCAGCGACAGCCGCGGCGGCTGCAGGTGCTTGGGGTTGAAGCCGTTGAACGGGCGGGCGGCGGGAAACTGGGCGCTCACGGGGTCTCCTTCGGAATCAATCGCGGATGTCCCGGCCGGTGAGCTTCAGGAACACGTCTTCCAGGTTGGCGGGCCGGTGGAGATAGCGCAGGCCGGGCCGGCCCTCCAGGTC
>NZ_JBQACR010000132.1:0-401 GCF_051905455.1 Pelomicrobium sp. G1 | reverse complement strand
AGGCGGCACGGTGGTCATGGTCACCCACGATCCCGAGCTAGGCCGCCGAGCCAGACGGAAAATAGTCATTCACGACGGCAAGATTCAAGAGGAGATTTCGGATCCGTCCGCTTGAGACCTGGGCGAGGAGAAATTATCCGATGGACCGCGCGCCTGAAACCGTTTCTTTGCCAGTGGGCAACCCTCGCCGGCGCCGCCGTTGGGCTCTTTTTGCCGCCGCCCTTGCGGCAGCCGGCGCGCTCGTCGGCGTGGATTTCCTGGTGGGTTATTACCAGGAACGCCTGTTGGCGCAGCGCAAGGAGGCTAGAGCCAGGCTTGAAAGGCTCGCCTGGTTTCATCTCCGGGCCGACGTTCAGGACATCACCTACACTCCCGAAGGCAAATACCGAGTCGTGCTATGG
>NZ_JBQACR010000131.1:0-402 GCF_051905455.1 Pelomicrobium sp. G1 | reverse complement strand
CCCAGAAGCTCCTCCAGGATGGAGTAGATCGGGTGGCGGCTCGCCTGGTCCCACGACACTTGTGCTGCCGCCGGCGGGAGCCACGCGCTGGCCAGAGCGAAGGGATGCCCGTGCAGGGAATACACCCGCCGCAGAAACATCACCTCTCGTCCGGCGGCACCGAGGGCCAGCTCGATGGGGGCGGGCGCCTGCACGGGCTCAAACTTGAGAAGCCGCGTCTGCGGCGTGTGGCCTTTGATCACCAGGGCGTCGTAGAAGCCTCTCAGCTCCTGCAGCTCGTGGTGCACCACGGGGCCACCGACAAAGGTGCCCTTGCCCTGTTTCGCCACCACCAGCCCCTGACGCGCGAGCAGGGCGATCGCTTCCCGTACCGTCACGCGAGAAACCCCGAAGCGCTCCATC
>NZ_JBQACR010000130.1:0-402 GCF_051905455.1 Pelomicrobium sp. G1 | reverse complement strand
GCTTTCCCCGGCCCGGGCGCGCTGGGTCTACTTGCTGATCGGTCTCGGGGCCTATCTATGGCTGGTGGGGGTGGCGGTCGCGGGCCTGTTGCCCCCGGCAGCTTTGCTCGGCCTCGCCGCCGCGCTCCTCACCGCCTTGGCAGGACGCGACTTGCTGCGTCATGCCTTCGAGCCGGGCAGGCTGCGGCCGGCGATCGAGCGCACCATCGCCGCCGCCTCCCTCCACGGCGCGCTCCTCGCCGCGGGGCTGGTGCTGGGACGCCTCCTGGGTTGAGCGGGTCTGTCTCCCCTCAATCGCAACCCATCCCCCCTCCCGACCCCCCTTTGAAGGGGGAGGATGACATGGGCATGCCAAGCCGCGGACAGGCTGGGGTGGGGATGGGTTTCCTCCCCGTCAAGGGG
>NZ_JBQACR010000012.1:58088-122058 GCF_051905455.1 Pelomicrobium sp. G1 | reverse complement strand
GTCACCGTGCAGGGGGCAGGGGGCTTGTCCAGCGCCCGCAACGAGCTGGAAGCCCAGTACGCCTGGGCCTGGGGCCAGAACATTTGGAACGATATGCTCGGCTGAGGCGAAGCGGCTTCGCGCCTCTCGACGCCCGCCGGAAGGCGGGCATTTTATTAAGCTTACACTAAATGGTTGACAAACCATTTACCGCAGTCCTGCCCCCTCTCCCGGCGGGGAGAGGGCCGAGGGTCGTCAAGCATTTTGAGGACGCTCGGCAATTGCAGCGCAAGAAGCGGAGTACAGCAACCTCGCCGCGGCCTTAAGCTTGGATCCAGCTTGTCGAGCTGGAGGCTGCGATAGGGAATCCAACGCCGATCAAGCCGATGGGACCGCGTCGGGCTTGCCGCGGTCGTCTTTATCGGGCTGCTCCACGCCACCGGACAGCGCCTGTCGTCGGATTGGGAGCGACGAACCTGCTCTTGGTCACGTTTCTGATCTCCGTCAGCGCTATCCTGCTCGGGACATCGGTCGCCCTCGCCATCCCCCTGTCATCGGGCCGTCGGGGCCGGCGGACGGCTGCGGGGCTACCGCTGGGGCGTCGAGTGCAAACGCGCCCTGATCGAGGGGGAGAAAACCGTAAGCACGGTTTCCTCCCGGGATTAACGGATCAGAACGGCTTTTCGTTGCGGATGATTCCCACGCCGATCCCTTCGATGGCGAAGAAATGGGAGCGGGGATCGACCGGGATGGGAGGGAACTCGGGGTTCTCCGGCAACAGCACCACTTCCCGGCCGCGGCGCTTGAAGCGTTTCACCGTCACCTCATCGTAGAGGCGGGCCACCACGATCTGGCCGGAGCGGACCTCGCGGGTGCGGTGCACCGCCAGGAGATCCCCGTCCAGGATACCGGCATCCCGCATGCTCATGCCCCGCACCCGGAGCAGGTAGTGGGCTCGGGGCTTGAACACCTGGCCGTCGATGCGGTAGCGGGTCTCGATGTTTTGCGCGGCGAGGATTGGCGAGCCGGCGGCCACGCGTCCCACTACCGGCAGGCCTACGGGTAGCTTGAGCCGAATGCCGCGGGAAGCGCCCGGCAACAGCTCGATGACTCCCTTGCGTGCCAGGGTTCGCAGATGCTCTTCCGCCGCGTTGGGCGACCGGAAACCGAGGGCCTCGGCCATCTCGGCCCGAGTGGGGGGGAGGCCCGTAAATTCCATGAATTCCCGGATCCATTCCAGGATCTCGGCCTGCCGCGGGGTGAGTTCGTCCATACCCTGATATTGTGTATAAATATCCAGGCGAGATCATAGACGAAACCGGGAAACCCGCAAGGGCGGGCGCGTTGTTTCGCGCAGCAAACGGGACTTGCCCGATGCGCCGTTCGGCCCACAACCGAGCTTCCCTGTCAAGCGCTTGCAGGGGAACTATCCACCGTCTCGCAGACGGCTAAGACCGGCGCTGGGCGGTCGTCTTGCAACGGCGCCAGAAAAAATCTAATTATTTGATTTCGCTGCGTGATAATGGGTGCCTAAATCATGTTCAGGGCGGCAAAAATCGAGCCGGCGCAAGGGCATCCGCGCCGTAAAAAAGGCTTTTTCCACAATGTTATCCACAGAATCTGTGGAGAACCCGTTTTCCTTTTTTGATGCGTAGGTTACGGAAAAGTGACCACTGACCAAGGAGGGTCGGGCATGTCTCTGGAGGAGAAGCTCAAGGAGTGGTACCAGCGGCCGGAAATTCGCGCCCGCAACTGGGAGCCGCGCCTCTTCTGGACGCCGGCGGAAGACGGCAACCCCTTCGGCCGCCTCAAGGTGGACCCGTGGGAGCTGGAAGTGCTGTTCGCCGCCCTTCTGGGGGAGCGCGCCGAGCACTACGAGGCGCTCAACGCCCGGGTGCTGGAGGGGGATACCCACCGGGCCATGGGGCGGGCGGACTTCATCGCCACCTGCGCGAAGCGCGGCGAGCTGCCCCTGCTCACCCGTATCGAGGACGCGGCGCCCTTCGCCCGCTGAGGCGGGCGAGCGGGGCCGGCTTCAATCCTCCGCCGCCGGCGCCTTGTGCTGGGCGACGAGCTGCTGCTGAACGTTGGGCGGCACCGGCTCATAGTGGCTGAACTCCACGCTGTAGGAGCCTGCGCCTCCGGTCAAGGACTTGAGCCGGGATTGATAGTTGTTGAGCTCGGACAGAGGCACGAGCCCGGAGACCGTGACCATGCCGCCGCGCCCGGACTGGGTACCGGTGACCTGGCCGCGCTTGGAGGCGATGTCGCCGGCGACGTCGCCCATGTTGGCCTCCGGGACCGTGATCTCGATGCGCACAATGGGCTCCAGCACGATGGGACGCGCCTTCATGACCGCGTCCAGGAACGCCTTCTTGCCGGCGGTGATGAAGGCCACCTCCTTCCCGTCCACCGGGTGGGTCTTGCCGTCGTAGACCACGACCCGCACGTCCTGCATAGGGTAGCCGGCGATGGCGCCGGATTCCATGACTTGCTGCACGCCCTTTTCCACCGCCGGGATGAACTGAGACGGGATCGCGCCGCCTTTCACCTCGTCCACGAACTGGAAGCCCGCGCCCCGGGGCAGGGGCTCGATGCGCAGGAAGACTTCGCCGAACTGGCCCGCGCCGCCGGTCTGCTTCTTGTGCCGGTGGTGGCCCTCCGCCGGCGCGGTGATGGTCTCCCGGTACTCGATGCGCGGCGGATGGGTCTTCACCTCCAGCTTGTACTGGGTGGTCATGCGCTCGAGCAGGGTGCGCAGGTGCAGCTCGCCCAGGCCCCACACCACCGTCTCGTTGGTGCTCATCAGCCGCTCCACCTTGAGGCACGGGTCTTCGGAGGCGAGTTTGGCGAGCACGTCCCACAGCCGCTGCTCGTCTCCCCGCTTGACCGTGTCGATGGCCAGCCCGTAAATCGGGTTGGGAAACTCCAGGGGCTGCAAATGGATGCGATCCTCGTCGTGATGGTCGTGCAGCACGGCGTCGAAGGTAATCTCCTCCACCTTGGCCACCGCGGCGATGTCGCCGGGGATGCAGCGCTCCACCTCGATATGTTCCTTGCCCCGGAGCATGAACAGGTGGCCCACCTTGAAGGGCTTCCTCGCGTCGCCGATGAAAAGCTGGGAGTCCTTGGTGATGGTGCCCTGGTGCACCTTGAACACGCCCAGCTTGCCCACAAACGGGTCCACGCTCACCTTGAACACGTGGGCTACCACGTGTTTGTCCGGGTCCGGCACGGCGCGGAACTCTTCCGCCTCCGGCCCCTCGCCCTTGATGAAGGGGCGGGGGTTACCCTCCGCGGGATTGGGCAGGAGCTTGACGAAGACTTCCAGCAGCTCCGGAACGCCCGCGCCGGTGCGGGCGGAAGCGAAGCAGATGGGGACCAGGTGCCCCTCCCGCAGCGCCTTTTCGAAGGGCGCGTGGAGCTGTTCGGGATCGATGTCCCCCTGCTCCAGATACAGGGCCATGAGCTCCTCGTCCACCTCCACCACCTGGTCGATGAGGGCCCGGTGCGCTTGCTCGACGGAGGAGAAATCCGATTCTCCCGCCGGGTTGAAGAAGCAATCCACCACTTTCGTGCTGCCGGCGGCGGGCAGGTTGATGGGCAGGCACTCCTTGCCGAAGGTCTCCTGCAGGGCGTCGAGGAGGGCCGGTAGGTCGGTGTTCTCGGCGTCGATCTTGTTTACCACGATCATGCGGCAAAGCCTGCGCCGGGCGGCCCAGTTCATCATCCGGGTGGTGGTGAGTTCGATACCCGTCTGGGCGTTGACCACCACGATCACCGTCTCCGCCGCAGGCAGGCAACTGATGGCCTGGCCGAGGAAATCGGGGTAGCCGGGGGTATCGATGAGGTGGATGCGAGTGCCTTGGTGCTCGAAGTGGGCCACCGCCGAGTAGAGGGAGTGCTGGTGCTGCTTTTCCAGGGGATCGAAATCGCAGACCGTGGTCCCGCGCTCGATGGAACCCATGGCCGGAATCGCGCCGGCCCGGTAGAGCAGGGCTTCCGCCAGGGTGGTTTTCCCGGCGCCGGCGTGTCCCACCAGGGCCACGGCACGGATCGCTTCTGTCGTGATCAAGGCCATGGGCCTCCTCCAAGGTTAGTGTCGTGTCCGCGGGGGCGATCTTTCGTCCGAGTATAGGGGAGGGGTTCCGGGGGTCGCAACGCCCCCTTGCGGGCGTGGCAAACGTCCGAGAAGCGCCCGGGAAAAAATCCATCCTCATAAAAAAACAATGAAATTTTTCATTTGACTGGGGAGGAAACTAACCAGTAAAATAGTTATGCTGCAATGCAGCAAACGGCCACTGAGGTGGCCGTTTCAGTGTCGAGGAGAACATGGCGCCGCGCCACGGCGCTGGGGAAGAAACACGAAGGAGCGAACCGGTTACCCGAGCAAGGTAACGACCTGTGCGCCGGCTATGGCTAAAACCCGGTGGGGTGGAGAGCCGCCGGCGCCGCGATCTAAAGGAGGATTGCTGTCATGGCAAACCCGCACTCCCCGCTCCGGAGCGGCCCGTGGGCCGATCGGGAGCGGCTCCATGCCAATTGGTTTGCGCTGCTGTTCATTGCGGCGCTGTTTTCCCATCCCGCCTATCCCCTTTCCGTCTGGGCCCTGGCCGACCTGCGGCCCCATCTCGAGGGCCAGGCGGTCCTGGACGACGCCGCGGAAGCGGCAGAGGACTCGACGCCAGGGGCTTTCCGGCGGGCCAAAAGCCTCGTCGCCGATGGGGCCAGGATCGACGCCCTGACCGTCTTTCTCTCCCGCCGTTACCAGGTGGCGGAGGAGGCGACGCGGCAGCTAGTTTCCGCCGCTTTCCACGCGGGGCGGGAGCTGCAACTGGATCCCCTGCTCATCCTGGCGGTGATGGCCGTCGAGTCCCGCTTCAACCCCATCGCCGAGAGCGTGGCCGGCGCCAAGGGGCTCATGCAGATTATCCCCCGCTATCACCTGGACAAGCTGGAGCCCCGCGGCGGCGAGGAGGCGGTGCTGCAGCCGGAAATCAACATTCGCGTGGGGGCGGAGATCCTGCGGGAGTACTTCGAGCGCACCGGGGACCTCACGGAGGCGCTCAAGCTCTACAACGGTTCCAGTTGGGACGAGGCGAACCGCTACCCGACGAGGGTGTTGTCGGAGAAGCGGCGCCTGCAACGCATCGTCGCCCAGGTCAAAGCGTAAACGCGGCGAAAACCGTTTCCCGGCGGGCGGAGCGGGGTTAAAATTTGGTCATGGCTCGCATCCGCATTTCCTGGCCCGGGGGCAGCGTCACCGCCACCCTGGACGCGACACCCACGTCCGAGAAAGTCCTCGCCGCCCTGCCGGCGCGCTCTTCGGCCAACACCTGGGGCGACGAAGTCTATTTCAGCCTCCCGGTGCGGGCCGCCCTGGAGCCCAACGCGCGGCAAGTCGTGGATCCGGGCACCGTGTGCTTCTGGGTGGAGGGGAGCTCCCTCGCCCTCCCCTTCGGGCCAACCCCCGTTTCCCGGGGCAATGAGTGCAGACTGGTCACCAAGGTCAACGTTCTCGGCAAGCTCGACGACGACCCTAGGCTGCTTGCGGGCGTGAGCGACGGGGACGAGATCACCGTAGTCCGCGTGGATTGACCGCTAGGCAAGCCGGATCGATCGCCACGCTCCGGAGCGCCAGCGGGCGAACAGGGTGAGGCCGGCGGCGACGATGTAGAGCAGGGCGGCGAGCCAGCCCCCCACGGCGCCCCATCCCCAGGCCGGCAGAGCGTCGATCCAGCCCTGTCCAGGGGCGAAGGAGATGACGTGCACGGCAGGAATGAAGCCCGCCCAGGCGAGCACGGTGATGAGGGCCGTGGGAACGCGCACGTCGCCCGCCCCCCGCAGGCAGAAGCTCGCGCCGATGTTAATCCCGTCGAAGATCTGGTAACCGGCGGCGATCCACATCAGCACCACGCCCAGCCGCACCACCTCTGGCGCGTTCGAATCGGCGGCGTTCACGAACAGGGGGATCAGCCAGGGGCCGGAGAGTGCCAGAGCCAGGCCCACCGCCGCCATGTAACCCACGGCGAGGGTGATGGTAGTGTCGCCCACGCGAGCGGCCCATGCCTTGTCGCCGGCGCCGATGGACTGGCCCACCAGGGTGGTGCCCGCCAGCGCTAGGCCCACCACCGGCATGTAGGCGAGGGAGGTGAGGGCCATCACGATCTGGCTGGCAGCGCCGTCCACCGGGCCGAGGCGCGCCATCATCACCTGGAATAGCCAGAAGGCGGCGATCTCCACGGCCGGCAGGAGGCCGGTGGGAAGCCCCAGGGCGAGGAGCCGCCCGATGCCGTGCCAGCGGGGCCGCCAGGTGAGGTGGCTCGCGTATTCGTCTCGCACCGGGCGGGAGAGAAACGCCGCCAGCGCCAGGACCGCCCCCGCCGCCATGGCTATAGAGGTGGCCCAGGCGGCGCCGGCCATGCCGAGTTCGAGGCGAAAGATCAGAAGCTCGTTGAGGGGCACGTTCAGCACGGCCACCACGGCCATCAGGGTCAGGGTGACCCCGGTGCGGCCGATGCCGTTGAAAAAGGCGCAGAGCGTCCACAACAGCACGCCGACGGGGGCGCCCAACAATCGGGGGGACCAGTAGTCCAGGGCCAGGGCATGGATCGACGGCGGAAGCCCGAGGGGCCCCAGGATTCCCGCTCCGGCGAAGGCTAGGCCGACGAAGGCGGGCACCGCGCAGAGGGTCCCCCACATCCCCAGCCATGCCGCCTGGGAGGCGCGCCGCTCCCGGCGCGCGCCGTAGGCCTGGGCCACCAGGGGTTGCACGGCAAGGCCCGTGCCGCCCACTACCAGGAAGCACACGATCACCAGGAAATGCACGGCCCCCAGGGCGGTGGTGGCGTCTGTGGACAGGCGCCCAACGAACCAGGTGTCGGTGAGATTGAGCACCGCCTGCAGGGCGCTGTTGGCGGCCAGGGGCACGGCGAGCCGCCCCACCGCTTGTAGATCCACATGGCGGCGGCCCGCGGCGTCGAACCGCACTGCGGGCAACCGGGAGAGTGGGCCCGGAAGGGGCTCGACCGCGCCGTCCCTGGGCGGGGCCGGCTTCATCGCAGCTTGTGGGCGCCGATCATCAGCCGGGGATAGACCCGATAGTGCTCGCCCAGTCCCTGCTCGTTGGGTTCGCGGCTTACCGTGATCCAAACCCCTGTGTCGAAACCTTCGCAGAGCTGGGCCGTATAAGCGGCCTCCTCCTCGGCCACCTCACGGGCGGCTTCCTCCGAGGGAGCACCCAGGCCGTCCATAAAGAACCTGACCATGCGCTCGACGACTTGTCGGTACTCGGGCTCGCCGATCTGCGTCACTTCGGCGATGGTACAGCGCTTGAGGCTTCCAACCGCGACAAAGGAGTCCAGGCAATGGCAGTGGGGGCGCCGGTGCTGACCGCCGCTCAGGTCGCACACGGCGAAACCGCCCGAAGTGAGCCACTCCCCGTCCTCGGCTGCGCCTTCCGGGGCGAAGATTTTCTCGTCCGAAGCGTCGAGCCGCACGGCCTTGAGAAATTTCATCGGTCGGGCTTCCGTTGGGAAAAAAGGTCCCAGGGCGCCTTTGTGCGCCGCATCAACTATGGTCTAATAGCGGCCGGTACTGCGACCGGGGAGGAGGAGCGATGAAGCGCGTAATTTTCAACCAGAAAGGCGGCGTGGGAAAGTCCACCATCACCTGCAACCTGGCGGCCATTTGCGCGCGCCGCGGCTACAAGACCCTGGTGGTGGACCTGGACCCCCAAGGCAACTCCACCCAGTACCTTCTCGGCCAGGAAGCCGGCGCCGTGGAGCTCCATCTCGCGCGCTTCTTCGACCAGGTGCTCTCCTTCAGCCTCTACGGCAAGCCGCCGGCGGAATTCGCCCATCCCACGCCTTTCGCCGGCCTGGACCTGATGCCGTCCCATCCGGAGCTGGAACATCTCCAGGGGAAGCTGGAGTCCCGCTACAAGATCTACAAGCTGCGGGAGGCCCTGGCCACCCTGGAGTATGAGGCCATTTTCATCGACACGCCCCCCGCCCTCAACTTCTATACCCGCTCGGCCCTGATCGCCGCCGATGCCTGCCTCATCCCCTTCGACTGCGACGACTTCTCCCGCCGGGCCCTGTACGCCCTTCTCGAGGCGGTGAGCGAGATCCGGGACGACCACCATCCGGGCCTCACGGTGGAGGGCATCATCGTCAATCAGTTCCAGCCCCGGGCCACGCTGCCCCAGCGGCTGGTGGAGGAGCTCCGGCAGGAGGGGCTCCCGGTGCTGGAATCCCGCTTGTCGGCCTCGGTCAAGGTGCGGGAATCCCACCAGGCGGCGCGGCCCCTGATCGAGCTCGCCCCCCGGCACAAGCTTACCCGGGAATTCGTGGCCCTGTTTGACGAGCTGGAAGCTCGGCGCAAGCAGGCGGCAGGGCAGAGGCGGCGGGCCCGCGCCGCCTAGCGGACGGAGGAAAGCAGCTTCCCGGTGGGCGTTCCTCTCCCCGAAGCCAGCCCTTCATGCCCGCCGAATGCCCCTTTCGCGGCCGACCCTTTGGCGCTTGGGCGCGGGTCTGCTATACGTAGAGCATAGGGGGTCGATTTCCTCGAGGAGGAGGCTATGGCCGACGTGGTGCGCAAGGCGGACTACTTTTCCATGCAGGTGGCCGACAAGCCCGGAGAGGCGGCCAATCACCTGAAAGCCCTCAAGGAGGCGGGGGTCAACCTGCTCGGCTTCACCGGCTTCCCCAGTGCCCGGCGCGCCCAGATCGACTTCATCCCGGAGGACACGGCCAAGCTCAAGGCGGCGGCCCGCAAGCTCAAGTGGAAGCTGGGGGACAAGAAGACCGTGTTCCTAGTCCAGGGGGAGGACCGGGTGGGCGCCATCTACGACGTGATCGGCAAGCTTGCCGAGGCCGGGATCAACATCACCGCCCTGGATGCGGTCTCCGCCGGCGAGGGACGCTATGGGGCCATGTTCTGGGTCAAGCCCAGGGACGTGGCCAAGGCCTCCAAGGTCCTAGGGGTGAAGTGACCCCGGCGGGATGAGGGGTGTCCCGCGGTTCAGGCCGCCACGGGATTGCGCAATACCCCGATTCCCTCGATTTCCGTCTCCAGCAGATCGCCGGGCCGGAGGAATTCGGGCGGTGTGCGGGCGAAGCCCACGCCCTGGGGGGTGCCGGTGGAGATCACGTCCCCGGGCTCCAGGGTCATGCCCAGGGACAGCTCGGCGATCAGGCGCGGGATCTTGAAGTAGAGATGGCAGGTATTGGAATCCTGCTTGACCACCCCGTTCACCCGGGTCATGACCCGCAGACCGTTGGGGTCCAGAGCGTCGGCGGTAACGATGGCCGGGCCCATGGGACAGGTGCCGTCCAGGCTCTTACCCTTGTGCCACTGACCCCCGTGGGCTCGCTGAAGGTCCCGGGCCGACACGTCGTTCACGACCGTATAGCCGAACACATGCTCCATGGCCCGCGCTTCGGGAATGTTCTTGCCGGCCCGGCCGATCACTACGCCAAGCTCCACCTCCCAGTCGAGCTGGGTGGTGACCTTCGGGTCGTA
Source organism: Pelomicrobium sp. G1 (assembly GCF_051905455.1). Lineage (NCBI taxonomy): Bacteria > Pseudomonadati > Pseudomonadota > Hydrogenophilia > Pelomicrobium > Pelomicrobium sp. G1. The sequence continues at coordinate 112,554 of NZ_JBQACR010000012.1, read as the reverse complement.
GGGAATCGGGTCGTGGGGGCCGATCATGGCGGTCACCGCCTTGCTGAAGAAGACGGGATGGTCCGGAAGCTGCTGCCCGCTCTGGCGGATGCGCTCCCCCTCCTCGAAGTGCTCCAGGTAGTTCCAGCCTACGCAGAACACGTTCTTGCGCGGTCGAGGGATGGGGGCGAGGAGCTTCACTCGGGACAGGGGAAGCTGCCCCTCTCCGGTGCCGGAGAGGCCGCGAAGCGCCGCCAGGGCCCCGTCGCCCGCAGCGATCAGCGACACCATGTCCCAGGGGTCGAAAGGAAGACGAACGCCCAGAGCCTGGGCGGCGTCGAGCACGTCCAGCACAGTCGTCTCGTCGATGAGCACCCCGATGCGGGGCTCGGCGTCTTCGGGACGGGTGAAGGTGACGAGTTTCAAGGGCAAGCTTCGCTGAAGTGAAAGGGGTTCGTAGTCGAAGTTTACCACCGGCGCCGCCGGCGGTTCTCAGAAGCCGAACGGCGGCCAGTATATAATTTTCGCCCTCGCGACCCCATGCCGGGAGAAGGAATGGACGACCAACTGCGCCAGAGCGCGCTCCAGTATCACCGCCTGCCCAAGCCCGGCAAGATCTCCATCGCGCCGACCAAGGGTCTCATTAACCAGCGGGATCTGAGCCTCGCCTATTCCCCCGGAGTGAGCGCCGCCTGCCTGGCCATCCAGGAGGACCCCGCCGAGGTGCGCAACCTGACTGCCCGGGGCAACCTGGTGGGCGTGGTGACCAATGGCACGGCGGTGCTCGGGCTTGGCAACATCGGGCCCCTGGCGGCCAAGCCCGTCATGGAAGGCAAGGCGGTGCTGTTCAAGAAGTTCGCCGGCATCGACGTGTTCGACATCGAGCTCGCCGAGAGCGATCCGGACCGGCTGGTAGACATGATCGCCGCCCTGGAGCCCACCTTCGGCGGCATTAACCTGGAAGACATCAAAGCCCCCGAGTGCTTCTACATCGAGCGCAAGCTCCGGGAGCGGATGAAGATCCCGGTGTTCCACGACGACCAGCACGGCACCGCCATCATCGTGGGCGCGGCGGTGAGGAACGGGCTCAAGATCGTCGGCAAGGACATCGGCCGGGTGAAGCTGGTCACCTCGGGCGCGGGGGCGGCCGCCCTTGCCTGCCTGGGGCTTCTGGAGGCGATGGGGCTTAAGCGCGAGAACATCTGGGTGACCGACATCAAAGGCGTGGTGTACCAAGGGCGCACCGAGGAGATGGACCCCTACAAGGCGATTTACGCCCAGAGGACCGAGGCTCGCACCCTGGCGGAGGTGATCCAGGGGGCGGACGTCTTTCTCGGGCTTTCCGCCGGCGGGGTGCTCAAGCCCGAGATGGTGAAGCGCATGGCCGACAAGCCCCTCATTCTGGCCCTCGCCAACCCGGTCCCCGAGATCATGCCGGAGGAGGCCAAGGCGGTGCGGCCCGATTGCATCATCGCCACCGGCCGCTCCGACTACCCCAACCAGGTCAACAACGTGCTCTGCTTCCCCTTTATCTTCCGTGGAGCGCTGGACGTGGGCGCCACCGCCATCACCCGGGAGATGGAGCTCGCCGCCGCCCAGGCCATCGCGGAGCTGGCCGAGCAGGAGCAGTCCGACGTGGTGGCCAGCGCCTACGGCGAGCAGGACGTGGCCTTCGGGCCCGAGTACATCATCCCCAAACCCTTCGACCCCCGCCTGATCCTCAAGATTGCCCCCGCCGTGGCCAAGGCGGCGATGGAGAGCGGGGTGGCCACCCGGGAGATCGCCGACTTCGAGGCCTACAAGGCCGAGCTGCAGCAGTACGTCTACCACTCCGGGCTGGTGATGAAGCCCATTTTCGCCGCGGCCAAGGCGGCTCCGGACAAACGCATCGTCTACGCCGAGGGGGAAGACCCGCGGGTGCTGCGGGCGGTGCAGGTGGTGGTGGACGAGCGGCTCGCTTGGCCCATCTTGATCGGCCGGCCGGAGGTGATCGAAATGAACATCCGGCGGCTGGGGCTGCGCATCCGGCCCGGGGAGCACTTCGAGCTGGTGAACCAGGACTCCGACCCCCGCTACCGGGACTACTGGACCGAGTACCACCGGATCATGGAGCGCAAGGGCGTGTCGCCCGAGTACGCCAAGATCGAGATGCGCCGGCGGCGCACCCTGATCGGGGCCATGATGGTGCGCAAGGGGGACGCGGACGGCATGCTATGCGGCACCTTCGCCCATTACCTGCTGCACCTGTACTACGTGCAGAACGTGATCGGGCTGCGATCGGGTGCCAAGATCTTCGCCGCCATGAACCTGCTCATGCTGCCGGAGCGCACCCTGTTCCTGTGCGACACTTACATCAACAAGGACCCTACCCCGGAGCAGATCGCCGAGATGACCCTCATGGCGGCGGACGAGGTGCGCCGCTTCGGCGTTACCCCCAAAGTGGCGCTGCTGTCCCACTCCAGCTTCGGGAGCGTGCGGGACGAATCGGCGGCGAAGATGGCCCGCGCCCGGGAGCTGCTCGAGAGCATGGCGCCGGCGCTGGAGTGCGAAGGGGAGATGCACGGGGACGCGGCCCTGTCCGAGGAGATCCGCCTCGCGGTGTTCCCCAACTCCAAGCTCAAGGGGCCCGCCAATCTCCTCATCATGCCCAACGTGGAAGCGGCCAACATCTCGTTCAACCTGCTCAAGCAGGCAGCGGGGGGCGGCATCACCGTGGGGCCCATCCTCCTCGGGGCGGCCATGCCGGTGCACATCCTCACCCCGAGCGCCACGGTCAGGCGGCTGATCAACATGACGGCGCTGCTGGTGGTAGAGACCATCAAGCGTTGAGGCCGTCCGGTCCCAGATCCAGGCGGGCGGCGGCCCGGGGCGATGGGGTAAAATAGCAGTCTCGATTCTTCTTCGTTTTTCCTTCGCGGCCGGGAGCGGCCGCTCTCTGGGGACCGATCATGGCCGTCATCAAGCAGGAAGACCTTATCCAGAGCATCGCCGACGCGTTCCAGTACATCTCCTACTACCATCCCGCTGACTATATCAAGGCGTTGACCGAAGCCTACGAGCGGGAGGCTTCGCCCGCTGCCAAGGACGCCATGGCCCAGATCCTGGTCAACTCCCGCATGTGCGCGGAAGGACACCGTCCCCTCTGCCAGGATACGGGCATCGCGGTGGTGTTCCTCAAAATCGGCATGAACGTGCGTTGGGACGCCACCATGGGCGTGGCCGACATGGTGAACGAGGGCGTGCGCCGCGCTTATACCCATCCGGACAACGTGCTGCGCGCTTCTATCCTGGCAGATCCGGCAGGGGAGCGGAAGAACACGCGGGACAATACCCCGGCGGTGATCCACATGGAGGTGGTGCCAGGGGACACGGTGGAAGTGATTCTGGCGGCCAAGGGCGGCGGTTCGGAGAACAAGGCCAAGTTCACCATGCTGAACCCTTCGGATTCCATCGTGGACTGGGTGCTGAAGACCGTGCCCACCATGGGGGCCGGCTGGTGTCCGCCGGGCATCCTGGGGCTGGGCATCGGCGGAACGCCCGAAAAGGCGATGGTGATGGCCAAGGAAGCGATCCTGGAGCCCATCGACATCCATGAGCTCCAGGCACGGGGGCCCAAGAACCGGATCGAGGAACTGCGGCTCGAGCTCTACGAGAAGGTGAACGCCCTGGGGATCGGCGCCCAGGGGCTCGGGGGTCTCACCACCGTGTTGGACGTGAAAATCCGGCACTATCCGACCCATGCGGCGTCGCTTCCCGTGGGCATGATCCCCAACTGCGCCGCCACCCGTCATGCCCACTTCGTCCTGGACGGCTCGGGGCCGGTGGCGCTCGTGCCCCCCAGCCTGGACCTGTGGCCTAAGATCGAGCTCACGGGGGTCCAAGGCGCTCGCCGGGTGAACCTGGACACCATCACCCGGGAGGACATCCTCGCCTGGCGCGCCGGGGAGCGGGTGCTTCTTTCCGGCAAGCTCCTCACGGGGCGGGACGCGGCCCACAAGCGCTTGACCGACATGCTGAGCCGCGGGGAGAAGCTGCCGGTGGATTTCACCAACCGCTTCATCTACTACGTGGGGCCCGTGGACCCGGTGCGGGACGAGGTGGTGGGCCCCGCCGGCCCAACCACCGCCACCCGCATGGACAAGTTCACCGACGCCATGCTGGCGAAAACGGGGCTGATCGGCATGGTGGGGAAAGCGGAACGAGGGCCCGAGGCCATCGCGGCCATCAAGCGGCACAAGGCGGTCTACTGTATCGCCGTGGGCGGGGCCGCCTACCTGGTGTCCAAGGCGATCCGCGCCGCCCGGGTGGTGGCTTTCCCCGACCTGGGGATGGAGGCGATCTACGAGTTCGAGGTGAAGGACATGCCAGTCACCGTGGCGGTGGATGCGGAAGGCCGCTCGGTGCATGCTACCGGCCCCGCCGAATGGCGGGCGAAGATCGGCAAGATCCCGGTGGCCGCGACGGTTTGAATAAAAAAGCCCGCTTTCCGCGGGCTTTTTCAACGGCAGCAGGCCGAAAGTCTATTATTGGACGGTCAACCGCTTGGCGATGCTGTCCGCCTTCTTCGGCAGCGTCAGGCGCAGAACCCCATCCTCGTGCTTGGCCTCGGCATGCTCGGAATCGATTTCGGTGGGCAGCATAATGGACCGGCTGAACTTGCCATAGGTGCGCTCGCCCAGGAGCTGCTTGGCTTCTTCACCGGCTTGCTTCTCTTGTACCGCCTCCGCTTCGATCACGAGCTGGTTGTCGAAGACCCGCACGTTGATGTTGTCCTTGCGAACCCCCGGGAGCTCCGCCATCACGACGTAGGCGTTATCGGTCTCCCAGATGTCCATGGGGATGACCCCCCGGACCGTGCGCTGGGTGTCCCAGTCGAGCAGAGTGGGACGCAAGAAGCTGCGGAACAGGTTATCGACGGCGGTTTCGAAGGGATCGAAACGAATCAGGTTCGCCATATTTTCACCTCCTTCACCTATGTCTAACCTTTCACGCCCAAAGAAGAAAATGCTCTCGATGACCTATATAGGGTCGGCGGCAAGCTTCATCAAGTCCTCGGGCAGGGACTCGGGTTTGAGCTTATCACTTTGATTTTACATGGAACATTGCCATGACCGGATTCCGTGAAGAAAAGGACACGATGGGCGTGGTGCGGGTGCCGGAGCGGGCCCTCTGGGGCGCCCAGACCCAGCGCTCCCTGGAAAACTTCCGCATCGGCACCGAGCGCATGCCCCTGGAGCTGATCCGGGCCCTCGCCCGGGTGAAACGGGCGGCGGCCACCGTCAACCGCGACCTGGGCCTCTTGGACGCCCGCAAGGCCCAGGCCATCATCCAAGCGGCGGACGAGGTGATCGAAGGCCGACACGACGACCAGTTTCCCCTGGTGGTCTGGCAGACAGGCTCTGGCACCCAGACCAACATGAACATGAACGAGGTGCTGGCCAACCGGGCCTCCGAGCTCCTGGGTGGCCCCCGGGGCCAGGAGCGTCTGGTCCATCCCAATGACGAGGTAAACCGGGGCCAGTCGTCCAACGACGTGTTTCCCACCGCCATGCACGTGGCGGCGCTGGAGGCGATCGAGGAGCGGCTCAAACCCGCCGTCAACCGGCTGCGGGAGACCCTGGCGGAGAAATCCCGGCGCTACATGGACATCGTGAAGATCGGCCGCACCCACCTGCAGGACGCCACCCCCGTTACCCTGGGCCAGGAGATTTCCGGCTGGGTGGCCCAGCTCGACCACGGGCTCGCCCATCTGGACGCGACCCGCTGGCACCTCTCGGAGCTGGCCATTGGGGGCACGGCGGTGGGCACGGGGCTGAACACCCACCCCGAGTTCGGCCGGCGCTGCGCCGAGGAGCTATCCCGCTTGACCGGCCTTTCCTTCGTTTCCGCCCCCAACAAGTTCGAGGCCCTGGCCGCCCACGACGCCCTGGTGGCCGCCCACGGGGCGCTCAAGACCCTGGCCGCCGCCCTCATGAAGATCGCCAACGACGTGCGCTGGCTCGCTTCCGGCCCCCGTTGCGGCATCGGCGAGATCCGCATCCCCGAGAACGAGCCGGGCAGCTCCATCATGCCCGGCAAGGTGAACCCTACCCAGTCGGAAGCCATGACCATGGTGTGCTGCCAGGTGCTGGGCAACGACGTGGCCGTCAATCTGGGCGGTGCTTCGGGAAACTTCGAGCTCAACGTCTTCAAGCCCCTCATCATCCACAACTTCCTCCAGAGCGTGCGGCTGCTGGCGGACAGCGCTCGGAGCTTCAACGACCACTGCGCCGTGGGCATCGAGCCCAACGTGCAGCGCATCGAGAAGCTCCTCCACGAATCCCTCATGCTGGTGACGGCCCTCGCCCCCCACATCGGCTACGACAAGGCGGCGGAGATCGCCAAGCTCGCCCACCAGGAGGGCATCACCCTCAAGCAGGCGGCCTTGGAGCTGGATTACGTGACCGGGGAGCAGTTCGACGAATGGGTGCGGCCCGAGGCCATGGTGGGGCGGCTTGGGGACACGGAATGAGGGGCGGGCACGTCCAGAAGGAGGTCCGGACATGAGGACTGCGAGCGGCCCGAAGATCGGGGTGGTGACAGGGGCGAACCGGGGGCTGGGCCTGGAAATTTCCCGCCAGCTCGCCCTCCGGGGCGTGCACGTGGTCATGACCGCCCGGGACCCGGAGAAGGGGAAGGCGGCCTGGGAAGGGCTGCGCCGCCAGGGGCTTTCCGTGGAGTTCCTGCCCCTGGACGTGACCGCTCAGGAGAGCGTGGACGCCCTGGCCCGGGCCTTGGAGCGGTCCTTCGGCGGCCTGGACATCCTGGTGAACAACGCGGGCATCCTGCCGGAGGGGCGGGGAGCGCAGGCCCTGACCCTCAACCTGGAGGTCTTCCGCCAGGCGCTCGAGACCAACGCCTTGGGGGCCCTGAGGCTTTGTCAGGCGCTCTCGCCCCTTATGAAGAAGCGGGGTGGCGGGCGCATCGTGAACGTCTCCAGCGGCCTCGCCCAGCTCGCCACCATGGGGGCGGGCACGCCCGCCTACCGGGTCTCCAAGACCGCCCTCAACGCGATCACCCGGATCCTGGCGGCGGAGCTGGAGGGGGAGCGAATCAAGGTGAACGCCGCCTGCCCCGGCTGGGTGCGCACCGACATGGGCGGCCCAGACGCACCCCGCTCGGTGGAAGAGGGGGCCGACACCCCGGTATGGCTGGCTCTTCTGCCGGACGATGGGCCCACCGGCGGCTTTTTCCGCGACCGCCAACCGATTCCATGGTGAAGCGGGTTCAGCCCGTGCAGCCGATTTCCTCGAGCCGGCGCCGCAGGGCCAGGCGGTCCAGCTTCTCCAGGGGAAGGTTCACGAAGAGGCCGATGCGGCGGCTCAGGAGATGGAAGGCGTCCCGGACGGCTTTGCGCGCCTTGTCCGGGTCCTCTTCGTAGGGCGCGGGATCGGGAACGCCCCAGTGGGCCGTCATGGGCTGCCCCGGCCAGATGGGGCAGGCTTCGCCAGCGGCGTTGTCGCACACGGTGAACACGAAGTGCAGGGGCGGTGCGCCGGGCCGGGCGAACTCGTCCCAGGACTTGCTGCGCAATCCTTCGGTGGGCAGCCGCTGGGCGGCGAGGAACTCCAGCACGTAGGGGTTGACACGCCCGGCCGGATGGCTGCCGGCGCTGTAGGCGTTGAACCGGCTTCCGCCGTGGTGCCGCAGGAGGGCCTCTGCCAGGATGCTGCGGGCGGAGTTGCCCGTGCACAGGAACAGCACGTTGTATTTTCCGCCGGTCAGGGCGCGCTCCCCGTTCACTCGCGGCGCTTGCCGAAACTTGCCTTCACCGGCGCCGCGGCAGGGCCGCAGCACGCCGCCGCGCCGGCGCCTTCATCATTGAAAGTGGGAATGGTGCCTAGGCTCCGGTACGCTTCCCAGGCGATGCCCTGGGGATCGGTCACCCAGTGCTTGTCCGAGCGGGCGTAGCAGCAGGCCGCCCCCGGCTCGTCCCGCACGGGCAGCGCCGCCCGCTCGAGCTGGGACCGCACCTGGGCGAGCTCCTCGTCGCTGTCCACCTGGATGCCCAGGTGATCCACGCCCGGCGCCGCGCCGCGCTGGGAAACGGCGAAATTGATGCGCGGATCCTCTAGCATCCATTTCGCATAATCGGGTTTGACCAAGGCGGGCGGCGCTCCGAACAGAGCGGAGTAGAAGCGGATGCTCTCCTTAAGGTTCGAAACCGAGACGTGGACATGGAAGCGTTTCATGGATTCGCGACCTCCTTGCGCGGACGTTTCGATGCCGGGCGGCGATCCGCTGCCGGGGTGCAGAGTTCCGGGCTGCCGCCGCAACAGTTTTCCGACAGGAACGCCATCAGCTCGGCCATGGCGGCGTAGTTGGCGCTGTAATAGATGAATCGGCCTTCCTGCCGCCCGTGGACGAGCCCGGCGTGGACGAGCTCCTTCAAGTGGAAGGAGAGGGTCGGCCCGGCTACGCCCACGGCTTCGGCGATCTTGTGGACCGGCAGCCCGCCGAAGCCCGCCTGCACCAGCAGCCGGAACACCGTGAGCCGGGTTTCCTGGGCCAGGGCCGAAAGAGCCCGGATCGCGGCTTTCATTTCCATGATTCGAATACTATAAAAATAATTGCCAAAGTCAAGCCCCCTCAACCGCCCAGCGCAAGGACCATTCCCTCAAGCGGAGTCTCATCGACGCGGGGGCTCGGGCTGCTTGAAGCGCTCCATGGCCTTCACCAGCTCCGCCCGGATGCCGGGCTCCCAGGCGGAATGGCCGGCGTCGGGAACCACGACGTACTGGGCCTCGGGCCAGGCGCGAGCGAGCTCGTCCGCGGTGACGATGGGACAGACCGCGTCGTAGCGGCCTTGCACGATCACCCCCGGGATCGAGCGGATGCGCTCCACGTTCTCCAGCAGGGCGTTCTCGGGCAGGAAGATCCGGTGGACGAAGTAATGAGCCTCCATCCGGGCAAGGCCCAGGGCCACCGCGTCCGAGGCGAAATAGTCCACCGTTTCCTGGCTGGGAAGCAGGGTGGAGCAGGAGCCTTCGTACACGCTCCAGGTCCGGGCGGCGGGCATGTGGACCGCGGGATCGGGATCCGTGAGCCGCCGGTAGTAGGCGGCGAGCAGGTCGTCCCGTTCGGCTTGCGGGATGAACTCGGCGAAGGTGCGCCACGCTTCGGGAAAGAAGTTGCGCACGCCGTAGAGGAACCAGTGGATCTCGGACGGGCGGCAGAGAAAGATGCCCCGCAGGATCAATCCCAGGCAGCGCTCGGGGTGGGCTTCGGCGTAGGCGATGGCGAGGGTGGAGCCCCAGGAGCCCCCGAACACGAACCAGCGCTCGATATCCAGAAACCGCCTTAGCTTCTCCAGGTCCTGGATCAGTAGGGGCGTCGTGTTGTCGGTGAGTTCGCCCAAAGGGGTGGAGCGGCCGGCGCCCCGCTGGTCGTAAACGACGATCCGGTAATGGGCGGGGTCGAAAAAGCGGCGGTGGTTGGGGACCGCGCCGGCCCCTGGCCCCCCGTGCAGGAATACCACCGGCACCCCGTCGGGTTTGCCCGACTGCTCCCAGTACATGGTGTGCACGTCGTCCAGGGGCAGCATGCCGGAGGCGTAGGGGGAGATCTCGGGATAGAGCTCGGTGCGCAGCCGTTCGGCGTTCACGGTGTCCACGGGAGGCCTCCAAGGGCTGAGTTCTCCTTCTTATTTTGCCCTCAGCCGCGGATTGAATACGAAGACCGCCGGCGGCAACCGGCGGTCTCGGGAAAAGGAAGCGGCGTGAAGGGCGATCAGATGCCCAGGATCTTCTTGGCCTTGGCCAGGGTGTCCACGGACTCCTGGTGTTTGCCCGCCTTGTGCAGCTTTTCCCCCTCCTCCCGGTATTTCTTGACCTCGGCCATCTGCTCCGCCGAGAGCTTGGGGTTCTTGGCCAGGGCTGCGTCGATGGCCTTCATGTCGGCGGGGCAGTGGAAGGCGAAGGCGCTGGCGCTGGCAAAGGCGAGGCCCAGGGCGACGATCAGGGACTTGAATTTCATGGGAATCTCCTTCTTGTTCAAAGTCAAGGGTGCAGGGAATGACGATCGCTCTTTCCGAGGGGAGGCAAAGGGCGCTTCCCTCCCTGCCGTTTCGCGGAAGCACGGAAAAACCGTTCGCGCGCTCGCGCTGGCTTCCGCTCCGCATTATAGTAAACAGGGCGAGGGAAGAATTTAGTCCCTGGCCTTGTCCATTCCCCTGCTTCTCCCATGGATGGGACGACGCCTGTAGCCCCTTTGGCCTTGACGCCCCAGGCAATCGCCGAGCGGCTGGCGGTCGCCCGGGCCCGGACCGATTGGGTGCCGGGGGATGCGCCGGATCCTGCGCGTCGAGGGAACGGCGCCCCGATCCCCGCGGCGGTACTGATCCCCCTCGTTCAGCGGGAACGGGGGCTCACGGTGCTGCTCACCCAGCGCACCGCCCATTTGAACGACCATGCCGGGCAGATCAGCTTTCCCGGCGGCCGGGTCGATCCGGGCGACGCAACGCCCGAGGTAACAGCCCTGCGGGAAGCCGAGGAGGAAGTGGGCCTGCCGCGGGAGCGGGTGCGGATTCTCGGGCGCCTGGCCGATTACCATACGGTGACCGGCTTCGCTGTCACGCCGGTGGTGGGCTACGTCGTGCCGCCTTTTTCCCTCCATCCCGACCCCTTCGAGGTGGCGGAGGCGTTCGAGGTGCCCCTCGAGTTCCTGATGAACCCGACGAACCACCAGCGCCGTACGTCATCCTACCGGGGCAGGGAGCGCAGCTACTACGCCATGCCCTACGAGGGGCGCTTCATCTGGGGCGCTACCGCCGGCATGATCGTCAATCTCTACCGAGCCCTCATGACCTGACCGCCCGAAGGGCTTGGGGGGCCCGTCACGGGAGAGCCGTATGAATTCGCAAGAAAGCGCCTCCGGCTGCGATGCCGGCTATCTCGCCCGGTCCCTTGCCGAGGCGCTCGCGCGCACCAGCGCAGGCAAGCCCGCCCTCTGTAAGTACAGCGGTTGCGCCGCCGGCCAGCGCCGCCAGACATGGCCGGGCCTGATCGTGGAGTCCGCGCGATGGCATATCGCGCCCAGGGCGGAGGGGGTCGTGCGGCTGCCCTGGCACGTGATCTACGTGACGCTCGCGGGGGGTACGCGGCGGACCGTCACCCGCACCGACGGCGTGGTCGGAATGGACGGACCGGAGCTCGCCGGTCGCGTCTCTTTCGTCCCCGCAGACCGGGAGCGGTGGGGCTGGTACGAGGGAGCCTGGATGGAGTTCGCCGCCATCCTGCTCGATCCCCAGTGGATTGCCCGGGCGTTAGAGCGAGACGGGATTGCCGTGCCGACGCAATGGCGTTCGGTGGACAACGTGCGGGATCCCTTCATACTGGGCGCCGCCCGGGCCCTGGTGGACGAGATGGAGACGGGCGGCGTCGCGGGGCCGCTGTTCGCCCAGAGCGTGGCGCTTTCCCTGGCGCTGCACGTGGTGCGCCGGTACTCGGACTCGGCGCCGTGTCTTCGCGAGGGGCCCGACCTGTCGCGCAAGCGCATCGCCCGGGTGCTGGACTTCATCCACGATCACCTGGATCAGCCCATCGCCCTGGCGGATCTAGCCGCAGTGGCGGAACTGGGTCTGTACGGGTTCCTGCGGACGTTCAAGCGGTCCGTGGGCGTATCACCTCACCGGTACCTGGTGGAGCGCCGGATCGAGCGGGCCCGGATGCTGCTCGAGACCACCGACGATCCAATTGCAGAGATCGCGGCTGCGGTGGGATTGTCCAGCCAGAGCCATCTCACCACGCTGTTTCGCAAGCATCTGGGGACGACGCCCGAGAAATTCCGCCGCAGCCGCCGTTCGTTGCCGGGAGCAAGTTCCTGAAAACAGCGCAAGATCGTGAAAGAACCACGCCCCTTGCTCGGCGATAATGCGCCCCTGCTCGCCCTTCACTCTCAACATACGAAGGAAATACGCATTGGGGGCCCCGTTCGATCCCCGCCGGCGCAGAATCCGGAGAAGTGAAACATTTTTCTAACAGGAGCTGACCATGATTGCTTTGACGGTGAATGGCAGGCGGCGCAACGTGCAGGCGGATGCCTCGACCCCCTTGTTGTGGGTGCTGCGCGACCACTTGGGCCTTACCGGCACCAAATATGGCTGCGGCATGGCGCTGTGCGGTGCCTGCACGGTGCACGTGGAGGGGGAGCCCACCCGCTCGTGCGTGACGCCGGTGTCCGCGGTGGCTGGAAAGAGGATCACCACCATCGAGGGGCTATCGCGCAACGCCGATCATCCGGTGCAAAAGGTCTGGATCGAGCTGGACGTGCCTCAGTGCGGCTACTGCCAATCCGGCCAGATCATGAGCGCGGTGGCGTTGCTCGCGAAGCACCCGAAGCCCACCGACGCCCAGATCGACGAAGCGATGCGGGGCAACCTCTGCCGCTGCGGCACCTATCCGCGCATCCGCGCCGCCATCAAGCGCGCCGCCGGTATCAAGGAGGCCTGACATGAACGAGCCCGCGAATCTCGATCGGCGCACCTTCCTCAAAAGCTCCGCGGCCCTCGCCGGCAGCCTGGTCATCGGCTTCCATCTCCCGATGAAGGGGGCCCGGGCCGCCGCGCCAAGCCCGGGCGCGGCCACCGGCGGGGCGTTCGCGCCCAACGCGTTCCTGCGCATCGCCCCCGACAACACCGTCACCGTGATCGTCAAGCACCTGGAGATGGGACAGGGGGTGTACACCGGGCTCCCGACCTTGGTGGCCGAGGAGCTGGAAGTGGATTGGAGCCAGGTGCGGGTGGAGACCGCCCCGGCGGACGTGACCCGCTACGCCAACCTGGCCTGGGGCGGCGCGGCCCAAGGCACCGGCGGCAGCACGAGCCTGGCTAATTCCTGGGAGCAGTTGCGCCGGGCGGGCGCGACGGCGCGGGAGATGCTGATTGCGGCGGCGGCCCGGACCTGGAACGTGGACCCTCAAGGGCTCAAGGCGGAGAAGGGCTTCGTGATCGATCTGCGGGGCGGTCGGCGCTTCTCTTACGGCGAGCTGACGGCGAAGGCGGCGAGCCTGCCTCCGCCCGCCGACGTGAAGCTAAAGGCGCCTTCCCAGTGGAAGCTGATCGGCCAACCGGTGCCGCGCAAGGACAGTCCCGAGAAGGTGAACGGCGCGGCTCTCTTCGCCGTGGATGTGAAGCTCCCCGGGATGCTGACCGCGGTGGTGGCGCGTCCGCCCCGCTTCGGCGGCAAGGTGAAGCGCTTCGACGCGGAGAAAGCGAAGGCCATGCCTGGGGTGAAGGCGGTGGTGGAGATTCCCCAGGGCGTCGCCGTGGTGGCGACCGACTTCTGGTCGGCGGTCCAGGCGCGCAACGCCCTTGTCATCGAATGGGATGAGGCGCAAGCCTTCACCGGGGGAAGCGAGGCCCTCACCCGCCGCTACGCCGAGCTCGCCCAGCAGCCCGGCGCGGTGGCGCGCAAAGAGGGCGACGCCGAGGGAGCCTTGGGCTCCGCGGCCAGACGGCTCTCGGCCACCTTCGAGTTCCCCTTCCTCGCCCACGCACCCATGGAGCCCTTGAGCTGCGTGGTGCGGTTGAGCGGTGAAGCGTGCGAAGTGTGGGCCGGCTCCCAGCTCCAGACCCTAGATCAGGCCATCGCCGCGCGCATCGCGGGGCTGCCGCCGGAGCGGGTACAGATCCACACGCTGCTCGCCGGCGGCTCCTTCGGCCGCCACGCGAACCCGACCGCGGATTACATCGCCGAGGGCGTGGCGGTGGCGGTGGCGACCCGTCCCCTCGGCGCCCCCATCCGCCTCCTGTGGACCCGGGAGGACGACATCCGGGGCGGCTACTACCGGCCCCTCTACGTGCACCGGATCGCCGCTGGGCTCGATGCCGCTGGGCGCCCGGTGGCGTGGCAGCAGCGCATCGTGGGCCAGTCCATCCTCAAGGGCACCCCCTTCGAAGGGATGATGAAGGAGGGCATCGACCCCACTTCGGTGGAGGGCGCCGCCAACCTGCCCTATGCCATTCCCCACCTGCAGGTGGAGCTGCATACCGTCGACGTCGGCGTGCCGGTGTTGTGGTGGCGCAGTGTGGGCAGCACCCATACCGCCTTTTCCGCGGAAGTGATGATGGACATGCTGGCCCACGCCGCGGGAGAAGATCCGGTCGCGTTCCGGTTGCAGTTGCTGGATAAGCATCCGCGCCACGCCGGAGTGCTCAAGCTCGCGGCGGAAAAAGCGGGATGGGGCCGCCCGCTTCCGAAGAACCGGGGCCGGGGCGTGGCGGTGCACGAGTCGTTCCATTCCTTCGTGGCCCAGGTGGTCGAAGTCACGGTCAAGGACGACGGCACCTTTTCGGTGGACCGGGTGGTGTGCGCGGTGGACTGCGGGGTGGCCGTCAATCCGGACGTGGTGCGGGCCCAGATGGAGTCGGGCATCGTGTTCGGGCTGTCGGCGGCCCTCCACGGCGCCATCATCCTCAGGGACGGGATCGTGGTGCAGTCCAACTTCAACGACTACCCGGTGCTGCGGCTCGACGAGACGCCGAGGATCGAGGTGCACATCGTGAGAAGCGAGGCGCCGCCCACCGGCGTGGGCGAGCCGGGCGTGCCGCCCGTCGCGCCGGCGCTGGCCAACGCCCTCTTCGCCGCCACCGGCAAGCGGCTGACCAAGCTGCCCCTGCGGCTCAAGGAGGCCTGAGATGGACTCGGTGGATCTGGAGGTCCTGCGCACGGCGGTGCGCTGGCTCGCCGAAGGGCGGCGGGTGGCCCTCGCCACGGTGGTGCGCACCTGGGGATCGAGCCCCCGTCCCGTGGGGGCCCTTGCGGCTTTCGGCGAGCACGGGCGCGTCGCCGGCTCGGTCTCTGGCGGTTGCGTGGAGGACGACTTGCTTTCCCGTTTCGTCGGGGGCTTTCCCCTGCGCCCGGAAGTCGCCCGCTATGGCGTCACGCGGGACGAGGCGGCCCGCTTCGGGCTTCCTTGCGGCGGGACCCTGGAGCTCGCGATCGAGCCCCTCGCCTCGGCCCGAAGCCTCGCCCCGGTGCTGGAGGCGGTGGAGACCCGCCGCTCCGTCGCCCGCCGGCTGGATCTCGCGACGGGGAAGGCCACGATCGTGCCCGCAGCCGGGGACGGCCCGGTCATCTTCGACGGGCGCGAGCTGACCCGGGTCTTCGGCCCCCGCTGGCGGATGCTGCTGATCGGCGCGGGGCAGCTATCCCGCTATCTCGCCGAGTTCGCCCTGGCGCTGGACTACCAGGTGCTGGTGTGCGACCCGCGGGAAGAGTACGCTCAGGAATGGAAGGTTGCGGGGGCGGAGCTTCTGCCCGGGATGCCCGACGAGGCGGTGCAGGCGCTTGTTCCCGACGAGCGCACGGCGATCGTGGCTCTGACCCACGACCCGAAGCTGGACGACATGGCCCTCATGGCGGCGCTCAAGTCCAGGGCGTTCTACGTGGGGGCGCTGGGGAGCCGGGCCAACAACGCCCGGCGCCGGGAGCGGCTCAAAATGCTGGACCTGACGGGAGACGAAGTGACCCGGCTCCGCGGGCCGGTGGGACTTCCCCTGGGCGGTCGCACGCCGCCGGAGATCGCGGTGGCCATCCTGGCGGAGCTCACCGCGCTGCGCCACGGCGTCCGGCTCGTGGGTCAAGAGACGCTCGAGGCGGTTTTTTCCCGGGACGCTGCCGTCTGTGATTAACGGCGTGCTCCTGGCGGCGGGCCGCGGATCCCGCTACGGCGCCGACAAGCTTCTCGAGCCGCTGGCAGACGGGGTGCCCATGGCGGTGGCGGCCCTGAGGAGCCTCCTGCCTGTGGTGCACCGGGCGTTCGCCGTGGTGCGTCCGGGCTGCGGCCGGCTCGCCCACCTTCTGATGGAGGAGGGGGCGCTGGTGTCCATCTTCCCCGGAGCGGATCGGGGCATGGGCGCGAGCCTCGCCTGGGGCGTGGGCGTGCTCCCGGAGCACACCGAGGGCATCCTTGTGGCCCTGGCTGACATGCCCTTCATTCTTCCCGATTCCTACCGGCAGGTGGCGGAGGCACTGCGCGGTGGGGCGCTCATCGCCGCGCCCTCGTATCATGGAGAGCGGGGTCACCCGGTGGCCTTTTCCATCCGGCTGCGCACCGAACTGGAAGCCCTGAGCGGCGACGAAGGCGCCCGCAGCCTGATCGCCCGGCACCAGGAGGCCCTGGTGTTGGTGGACGTGGACGATCCCGGCGTTCTCTGGGACATCGACCGGCCGGCGGATCTGGAGCGTTAGCCATACTGGACGCCGGGCGGCCGAAGAAAACCCCCGGAAATATAAACCGGAGCCCGGTTCCGCGGTCTTATTTCCAGGCTGGGGAAGCCGGCGCGAGATTTCGCTATACTGAAAAAATAGGCTTGTGGGTGAGCGGGCTTGATTCTCGGGGATCAAGGAGGGTCGATGAGCCAGGCGTTTCTGAAGGAACAGGACGACAGCGTTCTGGCCAACCAGTTGCCGGACCGGCCGCAGAGCGAGCATCCCAACTACGTGACCCGGGAGGGGCTCGAGCGGCTACACGCCATGGTTCGCGACCTCCAGGAGCGCCGCGCCAGCCTGGAGGGGCAAGTGGACGATCCCCACAGGCAGCAGGAGCTCGCCCAGGTAGAACGGGACCTGCGCTACTACCAAGGGCGCATCGAAAAAGCGGTGGTGGTCGACCTGTCCAAGCAGCCGGCGGACGAGGTCCACTTCGGGGCCATCGTCGAGGTGGAAGACGAAAACGGGGAGCGCCACACCTTCACCATCGTGGGTGAGGACGAGGCCGACGTCACCAAGAACCGGGTGAGCTGGGTCTCGCCCCTGGCACGGGCCATGCTAGGCGCCAAGGTAGGGGACACGGTGACCTGGCAACGACCTGCGGGCAATCTCGAGCTGGAAATCGTGAATATTCGTTATCCGGAGTGAGTCCTCGCCGCTTCGGCCCGCCAGGAGCGGCGGAGCGCTCCCCGGGGATTTCCAGCGGCTGCAGGAAACGGTCTCGCCCGCCGGTTGCCGCCGAGCCTTCGGTTAACGGTTGACGAGCCGTTTGCCGTCGGCAGGCCCGGCCCACGCCGGCGGGAGATGGGAGCGTCAACCACGACAAGGGGAGGAGTTCATGGCGGGCAACTTTACGCCGGGTACCGTTTTTGCCAAGACCGACAAGGGCCGCGCTGAAGTGGCGACGCGCCAGGCGGGTCTCGATGCCAAGACCCGCATGCTGCTCATCATGCTGGACGGGCAGACCCCGCTCGGGCAACTAGCGCAGAAGCTGGCCCACCTGGGAGACCTGGGTCCCTACCTGGAAAAGCTCCTCGCCCTGGAGCTGATCGCGCCGGCGAACGGCGCGGGCCAGCAGGCAGCGAAGCCGGCCGCGGCCCTGGAACCTGGGAAGGCACCGCCGGAAGGCCCCCTGGAGGCGGCGCGCCGGGAGGCTTTGCACCGGCTCCATGAGCTTCTGGGACCCGACGCCGATCTGTTCGCCCCGGGCCTGGAGGCGGCGGGTTCCGCCGCCGGGCTGCTGGCTGAGGTGCAGCGGGTCGCCGACGTGGTGGGTCGCGTGGCGGGCAAAGGGAAAGCCGAGGATTACGTGAACCAGGTGCGCCGGCACCTCGGATGAGAACGCCGGCGCGCGCCCCTCAAGGCCGCAACTGGCTGAACACGTAGTCCTTTTCCTTTTGCGGGGTGTGGCAGGCGTAACACGCCGTTTCGGCGTTTCCCCCCACCGCGCGCTCCGCTTTCGAATCCCCCTTGAAGCCCTCGAAGCCCCACCCGCCCGTCTTGGCGAACTTCTTCGAATCCTTGTGCATCACCCCCACCACTTTGCGCGGGCCTTCGGTGACGGCGTTGTCGGCGTTCCTGGCTTCCAGAAGATCGAAGACGATCACCGCGCCATCGGGGAACCGGCCCTTCTGGTAGCCCTGGAGCGCCTTTTTGTTGGCGTAGATGTGATGGATCCCGCCGAAGGCCTCGTAGAGCGGATGACCGGGGTTGATCACCATGCTTTTGACATGGCGCCAGTCCCGGTAGCCCTCGGGGTAGGGGACCTGGACCTTCTCCTGGGCGAGGGCGCTCGGGGCGAGAAAACAGAAGGAAAGAAACACGGCTGCGCGCATGATTGCCTCCATTCGGACTCGCGTGATGAAATCCGCGAAGGCTGCCAATGTAGCAGCCGGGCAGCCGCCGGGAAAGCGGGCACAAAACGGTAAGCTCCTCACTTTTCGGTGTATTTTTCTGACGATGAAGGGGAAAAAGAACGCCGCGATTTCCCGGCCGCGCGTGGCCGCGATGGTGGAGGAGGTGATCGGCTGCAAATGGTCCCTCACGGTCCTCTCCCTCGTGCGCCAGGGGGTGCGGCGCCCCGGGGCCCTGGAGCACGCCGTGCCGGGCCTCTCTGCCAAGGTGCTCAACGAGCGGCTGAAGAAGCTCACCCGCTACGGGGTGCTGCAGAGAACCAGCTACCCGGAGATCCCGCCGCGGGTGGAGTATTCGTTGACCCCCTTCGGCGAGCGCTTTGCCGGCATCCTGGACCAGATCCGCCGGCTGGAAGACGAACTGGACGGGGAGTGAGCCCGCGCCCGTTCAGGGTCCTTCCTTGCCGTCGTTGGGACTGGCCGCCCGAGCAGGGGGAGGGCGGCGGCCCGGCGGCTCGGCCTCGGGCGCCCGAAGGCCGGCGTCGAAGGCGATCACGTCCTTGCGGACCATCTCGAACACGATCACGAACACCGCCAGCACCAGGGGGCCCACCACCAGGCCGAAAAAGCCGAAGGCGGCGAGCCCCCCCAGAGCGCCCAGGGTCATAAGGGAGAAGGGCAGCCCGGTGCGGCCGCTGATCAAGAGCGGGCGCAGGAAGTTGTCCGCCGAGCCCACCACCAGGGCACACCAGCCGGCCAGGATCAGGCCGTCCACCACCTGCCCGGTGAGGAGCAGGTAGGCGACCGCCGGCACCCAGACCAGCATGGTGCCCACCACCGGGACCAGGGCGGCGATGGCGGTCAGGGTGCCCAGCAGCACCGGCGATCCGAGTCCCACCAGCCAGTAGGCGAGGCCCGCCAACAGCCCCTGGAGGGAGGCGGTCACCAGGATGCCGATCACCACGGCCGAGACCACGTTCTCCACGGTGTCGTGGATCACCCGCTTGCGCTCCTCGCCGATGGGCAGCGCCGACCAGAAGCCCTGGGTGAGCTTGGCCCCGTCCCGGTAGAGGAAGAAGAGGGCGATCAACACCAGGAGCAACTGGAGCACGAAGAGTGCCACCTGCTTGGCGGCGCCGGTCAAGGAGTCGAATAGCAGCCGCAGCAGGCGCTGACCGCTCTGCACCGCCGCTTCCTTGATGTTGATGTCGTACAGGGTTACCAGCTCGTTCGCCCTGGCCACCAGGGGCGCCACCCAGGGGTGATGGAGCACCTCGTCGATGGCGAGCTTGCGCTCCTCCGCGCTCCAGCGGCCGATGTATTCCTGGGCGTGCCCGATTTCTTGGGCCAGGGTGAGGCCGATGAACACGCCGGGCACCACCAGGACCAAGAACACCATGAGGGTCGTGAGGGCGGAGACCCAGGTCTCGCCCAGGGGCAGGCGCCTCCGTAGCCCGTCGTACACGGGATAGGTGGCGATGGCGATCACCGCCGCCCAGCCGAGGGCCGGCAGGAACGGGCGCAGGACCAGGTAGAGGGCATACAGGAAGCCGAGCAGGGCCGTGTACGCCAAGAGGGCGAAAAAGACTCTGCGATCCATGGCGGCCGCTCATGGTACACGCAAACGCCGCCGCTGTGGCCGCGGCGGATCGCCGGCGGCTCCCCCCGGATCGCCGGGGCCGCCGCGCCCGCGCCCCGCGGGGGAAGGGTGCGATTCAGTCGGTCTCCACCAGGTCTTTGTAGGCATGCCAGGTGGCGTGACCCACCAGGGGCATGGTGACGATGAGCCCGATGAACAGGGTGAGGAGCCCGACGCCCACCAGGGCGACGATGAGGGCGGCCCACAGAGCCATCGCCGGGACGTTGCGCGCGCATACGCGCGCGCTGGTCACCACCGCGGTGGCGGTGTCCACCTTCCGGTCTAGCATGAGAGGGATCGAGACCGCGCTGATGGCGAACACCCCCACGGCGAGCAAAGCCCCGAACAGCAGATAGGCCGCCACGAACCCCAGGTACTCCACCGAGAACAGGCGGTTCGCCAGGGCCTCCAGCGAAGGCAGGTCGCCGCCGTGGAAAAAGAGCGCGAACAGGACGGCCGACAGGCGCTCCCAGGAGATGAGGATGAAGGCGAGCAGGAACCCGAACAGGCCGATAGACTGGGGGTTTTCCCGCCAGGCGAGGGCCGAGTCGACGAAGCTCGCCCGCTCTCCCCGCTCCAGGCGCCGGCTGATCTGGTAGAGCCCGATGGCCAGGAACGGGCCCACCAGGAAGAAGCCCGAGACCATGGCGGTGAAAAGATAGGGTCGGTACCAGGCGAACATGAAGATGACATAGCCGAAGAGGGCGAAGAAAATCCCATAGGCCAGGCTCGAGAGGGAGGCGGCCTGCAGGTCCCGCCATCCGGCGGCGAGCCAGCGCAACGGGCGCCGGGACTCGACGCTGCGGACGCGGACGGCGTCGAAGCCGGAAGCTTGACTGCTAATGTGCTCCATTGCCTTCTCTTTTTTGTCGACGCTGACGCGGGATGAGCGGAATCTTCTCCCGGCTCGCCGGGCGCCGCACCGGCCTTACGGCCGCCTGCTCCCTCGACGGCGGACCACATTCCCTATTTAGCCTATGGCGGGCCGTTTGTTAAGGGCCGGCGGGCACCGCCGAACGCCCAGCTCCCTGTAGGCTCTAAGTTTTTGAGATTGAGATTCCTTGGGCGAGGAAAATGAAGTCTCTCGATCCTCAGGCGTGGCATCTGATCGGTTATGCCTCGGGGCTTGGCGCCCGGGACGCGGGCTGCGCCGAAGGCCCCGCGGCGCTCGCGGCGTTGATGGGCGAAGACCACGCCCAAGCCCGCTGGCGGGCCATCTTGTTCCCCGAACCTAGGCCCCGGGACGCGACGCGGGAAGTCGCCCGTCTGGGGGCGCGCCTTGCCGAGGAAGTGGCCGCTTCCCTGGCGGAGGGCGTCTTTCCCATCGTGGTGGGGGGAGACCATACCTGCGCCCTGGGCACGTGGAGCGGCGCCTGGCGGGCGCTCTCCGCTGAAGGACCCCTGGGCCTCCTCTGGATCGACGCCCATTTGGACGCCCATACGCCCGAGACCTCCCCGAGTGGAGCGCTCCACGGCATGCCCCTCGCCTGCCTGCTGGGCTACGGCGATCCCGCCCTCACGGGATGCGGCGGCCCCGGCCCCAAGCTGGACCCCGCCCGGGTGTGCCTGGTGGGGGCGCGCAGCTTCGAGCCCGAAGAGGCGGCGCTCCTCCTGCGCCTGGGGGTGCGGGTATTCGGCATGGCGGAAGTGCGGCGCCGGGGCCTGGACGAGGTGCTGGACGAAGCGGCTTCCATCTGCGCTCGCGGCAGCGCGGGCTTTGGCCTGTCGGTGGACCTGGACGCCTTCGAGCCCGAAGAGGCCCCCGGCGTGGGCACGCCCGCGCCGGGGGGCTTGAGGGCGGAGGAAGCGGTGAGGGCGCTCTTCCGGATCGCGGACGACGCCCGCCTGTTTGTCCTGGAGGTGGCCGAGCTCAACCCGCGCCTGGACCCCCACGGCCGCACGGTGCGACTGGCGCAACGGCTCATCGCCGCCGTGGTGGAAGGGCGGCAGCGAGCGTCGCGCCCGTGGATCGAGGTGGAAAAGCGCTGGGGCGCCCGCAACTACGATCCGCTGCCGGTGGTGATCACCCGGGGAGAGGGCGTTTACGTGTGGGACGACCAGGGCCGGCGCTACCTGGACATGCTGGGCGCCTACTCGGCCGTGAGCCACGGCCACGCCCATCCCCGGCTAGTGCGGGCCCTGGAGCGCCAGGCGCGCCGGCTCGCGGTCACCTCTCGGGCGGTCCACAACGACCGGCTGCCACGGCTGCTGGAGCGCCTGGGCCAGGTGTTCGGGTTCGACCGGGCGTTGCCGGTGAACACCGGCCTGGAGGCGGTGGAGGCGGCCCTCAAAGCGGCGCGGCGCTGGGCCTACCGCGTGAAGGGGGTGCCGGCCGGGTCGGCCGAGATCATCGCAGCCCAGGGCAACTTCCACGGCCGCTCCATCGCCATCATCGGACTCTCGTCGGAGCCGGAGTACCGGGACGGTTTTGGCCCCTTCCCGCCCGGAGCGGTACTGGTGCCCTACGGGGACGCGAACGCCTTGGAGCGGGCGATCACGCCCCACACCGCGGCCTTCCTGGTAGAGCCGGTGCAGGGGGAGGGCGGGATCGTGGTGCCGCCCGAAGGCTACCTCGCCCGGTGCGCGGAGATCTGCCGCCGCCATCGGGTGCTGCTCATCTGCGACGAGGTGCAGACCGGGCTCGGGCGCACGGGGCGGCTGCTCGCTTGCCAGCACGAAGGGGTGCAGCCCGACGGGGTCGTGCTGGGCAAGGCCCTGGGCGGCGGGCTTGTGCCGGTGTCCGCTTTCCTCGCCCGGGAGGAAGTCATGGGGGTCTTCACGCCGGGCAGCCACGGCAGCACCTTCGGCGGCAATCCTCTGGCGGCGGCGGTGGCGCTGGAGGCGCTGGAAGTGATGCTGGAGGAGCATTTTCCCGAGCGGGCGCAAGCGCTGGGCGCGCGGCTCCTGGCAGGGCTGCGGGCCATCGAAAGCCCCTTGATTCGGGAAGTACGCGGGCGAGGGCTCCTGGTGGGCGTCGAGATCGATCCGGCGCGGGTAGACGCCCGCACCCTGTGCCTGGATCTGCTGGCGCGGGGCATCCTGACGCTAGATACTCACAAGACCGTGCTGCGCTTCGCCCCGCCCCTGGTGATCGACGCCGAGCGGATCGACTGGGCGGTGGCCCAAGTGCGGGAAGCGTTCGAACACCAGCGGAACGCGCGCCGGGTGGCCTAGCCGGGAGGCCGGCGAGAAGGCAGTCAAAAACGCCCGAGAGGGATCGATCATGGAAACGGTGCTCCATCGTCTCGGCATCGAGCCCGCCAATCCGGCAGGCTATTGCGCCCCGTCCACCTGGCTTCCGGGCGCCGGTCAGTTCCCTTCCCTCAATCCGGCCACCGGGGAGCCCATCGCTACCGCGGGCGCCTGCACGGCCGCCGACTACGAGACGGTGATCGCCAGCAGCCGGCAGGCGCAGCGGGAGTGGTGCCGGGTGCCGGCCCCGAAGCGCGGGGAGCTGATCCGGGCGATCGGCGACGCCCTGCGGGCCGAAAAGGATGCCCTCGGCACCCTGGTGTCCCTGGAGACGGGCAAGATCAAGCAGGAGGGGGACGGGGAAGTCCAGGAGATGATCGACATCGCCGACTTCGCCGTGGGCCAGTCCCGCATGCTCTACGGCCGCACCATGCCTTCGGAGCGCTCCCAGCACCGCATGTTCGAGCAGTGGCACCCCCTGGGCCTGGTGGGGGTGATCACCGCCTTCAACTTTCCCGTGGCCGTGTGGGCGTGGAACGCGTTCTTAAGCGCCGTGTGCGGCAACGTGACCGTGTGGAAGCCCTCGCCCAAGGCGTCCCTGAGCGCCCTGGCCGTGCAACACCTGGTCAACCGGGTGCTCGCGCGCTTCGGCTATGACGGCGTTTTCGCCCTGCTGCTCGACCCGGGCACGGAGGCGGCCGAGCGGCTGGCGGCCGATCCGCGGATCAACCTCTTGTCCTTCACCGGCTCCAGCGCCGTGGGCCGGCGTGTGGCCCAGGCGGTGGCGGCGCGGATGGGCAAGTGCCTGCTGGAGTGCTCCGGCAACAACGCCGTGATCGTGGACGAGGCCGCCGACCTGAAGCTGGCCATTCCGGCCATCGTTTTCGGCGCGGTGGGCACCGCGGGACAGCGCTGCACTACCACCCGCCGGCTGATCGTCCATGCCTCCTGCATGGAGGAGGTGGTGGCCCGGCTGATCGATGCCTACCGGCAGGTGCGCATCGGCGATCCCCTGGACCCCGCCACCCTTATGGGGCCCCTGATCGATGGAGCCGCCGTGGAGCGGTTCCGGGCCACCTTGGCCGAGATCCGGGCCCTCGGGGGAGAGGTGCTCTACGGAGGCGAGGTGCTACCGGGCCCCGGCTATTACGTGCAGCCCACCATTGTCCGGGCGGAGAACCACTGGCCGGTGGTCCAGCGGGAGACTTTCGCCCCCATTCTCTACGTGATGCCCTACCGCACCCTGGAGGAGGCGATCCAGCTCAACAACGGCGTTCCCCAGGGGCTTTCTTCGGCGCTGTTCACCACCGACCTGCGGCGGGCGGAGCAGTTCCTCTCGGCGGAAGGCAGCGACTGCGGCATCGCCAACGTCAACCTGGGCACCTCGGGGGCCGAGATCGGCGGGGCGTTCGGAGGCGAGAAGGAAACCGGCGGTGGGCGCGAGGCGGGCTCCGATGCCTGGAAAGCCTACATGCGGCGCCAGACCAACACCATCAACTGGGGTTCGGCCCTGCCCCTGGCCCAGGGGATCCGCTTCGAGGTGGGGGGAAGCGGGACGGCGAGAGGCGCCCCGTGATGCGGCGCCCCATCTCGAGATCGGGCAAAGCGCGCAGAGGAAGAAGTCAGTGCAGGTGCTTGCGCCCCGGCGGCACCGATGAGAGGGAGGGCGCCGGAGCCGCCTCGCCGCCTTGCTGCCATTGGCGGCGGAAAAGATCGTTCACCAGGGCCACCACTTCGTTCACCGCTCTTTCGTCGAACTGGCGCGCGAGCAGCCCCGCCACGTCCTCCACCATGCGCCGGCGCTGGGCCTCGTGGATCGCTTCGGAGGTGGGGCCGATGAAGATGAGCCGGGTTTCGTCGTTGCCGTTCTCGTGGTAATAGGTGAGCTCCAGCTCGGCGGCCTGCTCGGTGAGGGGCCCTAGCAGCTCCACCGTCTCCTCCAGCTTCTGCTCGAAGGTGCGCCCCACGGCGCCGGTCCAGCAGATTTCCAGCACGCCGTCCCGGGCGTGGTAGACGATGCCCGGCTGGTCCGGCTCCAGGCTCTTCGCTTCCTCCATGCGCTCCACATCGAGATACTCGAGCCACGGGCGCAGGGCCGCCTCCACCTGACGGCGGGTGACGCCTTCGCATAGATAGAGGCTGCCGTGGACGTGAACCTCGGTACGCATGTCCGAACTCCTTGGGAGCCAAGGGAAAAGATTATTTAATAATACCACGGGGCCGGGCGCGGGTCAGTCTGGGAAGCGCCGGATGGCCCGGCGCTTCCGGCGCCGCGACCCCGTGACTCGTCCCTTGAGACGTTCTACCATATCGGCGGACCGTTCCTTCCACCTCCCCGTGACCCTGGCCTCATTGCTGGCAGCCCTGCTGCTCGATTACTGGCGCCCCCTGGATCGGGATCACCCCCTCGCTTCCCTCTTCGCCCGCTACGCCGATTTCCTCGAGCGGCAGTTCAACGGCGGCGAGCGCCATCAGGCCGTGGTGGCCTGGGCCCTCGCGGTCCTCCCGGTCCTCGTCGCCGTCGGTGTCGTGTACCTCCTGCTCGCCCAATTGAGCGGGCTGCTCGCCTGGGCGTGGAACGTGCTGGTGCTCTACCTCACGGTGAGCTTGCAGCAGGGAAACCGCGCCCTAGCCGAGATCGAGCAGGCCTTGAGGCGCGGAGACGATACGCAAGCGCGGGAGCGGCTCGAGCGCTGGCGGGGAGAGACCGCGTCCGATCTCGGCCCCGGGGAGGTGGCGCGCCTCGCCATCGAGCAGGGGCTGCTGGAGGCCCATCGCGGCGCCCTGGCGGCGGTCTTCTGGTTCGTGGTGCTGCCCGGGCCCATCGGCGCGGTGCTCTACCGGCTCACCACCCTGATCCAGCAGCGCTGGAGTCGCGCCGACGGAACCGAACGGGCCGCCTTCGCCGGGTTCGCCGCGCAAGCGTTCCATGTCCTGGATTGGCTCCCGGCGCGCCTCACGGCGGCGAGCTTCGCCATCGTCGGCGATTTCGAAGACGCCGTGTATTGCTGGCAGCGCCAGGCGTCCACCTGGCTCGACCGCAACGAGGGCATCGTGCTGGCGAGCGGCGCCGGAGCCCTGGGGGTGCGGCTGGGGGAGCCCTACCGCCGCTACGGCGAGCTCTTCTATCGCCCCGAGCTGGGAATAGGGGACGAGGCCGATCCCGACATGGTGGCGAGCGCCCGCCTGATGATCTGGCGGGTAATCACCCTGTGGGGGGGCGTCCTGCTGCTGATCGCGGTGGCCCGCTGGTTCGGCTGAACGCGGGATTGGACGGGCTGGATCAGGCGTACAGCTTTTTCTTCAGCCGCTCCCGCATGAGGGTCTGGTAGATCGTCAGCCGCCGCTGGTCGATCTCGCCCCGCTCCACCGCGGCGCGCACCGCGCAGTCGGGCTCTTCCAGGTGGCGGCAGTCGTTGAAACGGCAGACGCCCAGGTGGGGACGGAACTCGGGAAAGGCGGCGGCCAGGGCTGGCGGCTCCAGGTGGGAGAGCCCGAAGGCCTGCATGCCGGGGGAATCGATGAGGTCGCTGCCCGGCCCCAGGTGATAGAGCCGGGCGTGGGTGGTGGTATGGCGGCCCGCGTCCAGGGCCTCCGAGATCTCCCCCGTGGCGGCCCGGGCGCCGGGGACCAGGGCGTTCACCAGGGTGGACTTTCCCGTTCCGGAAGGCCCCACCAGGACCGTCACCCGCCCTTCCAGGTAAGGGCGCAAGGGGGAGGCGTCCTGTTGGGCCGAGAGAGGGACCACGGGATAGCCCAGGCCCTCGTACAGGGCAAGCTGGGAGCGAAGGCGGGCCGCCTCTTCCGCCAGGTCGATCTTATTGAGCACGATCACCGACGGGATGGCCGCGGCCTCGGCGGCCACCAGGCAGCGGTTGAGCAACCCTTCGTTGAAAGGAGGCCGAGGGGCGACCAGCACCAGCACCTGGGTCACGTTGGCGGCGATCAGCTTTTCCCGCTGGGGGTCGCTGCGGTAGAGGAGGTTTTTCCGGGGCAGGATCTCCTCGATCATGCCTTCCCCCTCCCCCGAAGGCCGCAGCCGCACCCGGTCCCCGCAGGCGACCCCGCGCCGCTTGGCCTTCACCACGCACTGGCGCCGGGCGCCGTCGGGGGTTTCCACTTCGAAGCGCCGGCCGTAGGCGGCCACCACCCGCCCCTCCATCAGGCCGCAGCCCCGGTCGAGTTGGCTCCCGGCCGGGTGATCCATCGGCGCGCTCCCCTCACTTGAAGCGGTAGTACCGCTGGTTCAGATAAGCGGCCACGTGTTCCTCTTCCTCCGGGAACCAGTTGGCCTTCACCTGGGTGGCGCAGAAACGGACCTGGGCCCGGAGCTGGGAGGGATTGCTCACCCGGCGGTCGGGACGGGTGTAGATGCGGCTGCCGTCGCCGCCGAAGAGAGCCTGGTGGCAAGCGTCGCACTGGGCTTCCGCCATGAGCTGCTCGCCCTTGGCCGGATCGCCCTTGGGAAAGGGATTAGCCCAGGCGGTTCCCGCCCCGGAGAGGCAGGCGAAAGCAACGATCAGAATGCGCACCATGGCAACTTTCCTACGAAGGAGCCGGTTCCGCCGCTTGCTTGAGCTGCGCGATGCGCAGCCCGACCGGTGGGTGGGAGTCGTAGAAAGCAGATCGCAGGGGGTCGGGCGTCAGGGTCGAAGCGTTGTCCTTGTACAGCTTGACCAGCGCCGAGACGAGGCTGGACGCCGGGGCGTGCCGGGCGGCGTAAGCGTCCGCTTCGTACTCGTGGCGGCGGGAATAATAGGCAGCCAAGGGTCGCAGCGGGAAAAGGAAAGGGGGCGCCGCCAGGAAGAACAGGATCAGGGCGGCGGCGGTGGAGGGCGTGGTGACACCCAGGGCCGAGTAGAACCACTCCCGCTCCATCAGCCAGCCGAGGAGCGCGAGCGCCGCAAGGCTCGTGGCTAAGGACCAGGCGAGCCGCTTCGCCACGTGCCGCAACCGGAAGTGCCCCAGCTCGTGGGCGAGCACCGCTTCCACTTCGGGGGGCTCGAGCCGCGCGAGCAGGGTGTCGAACAGCACGATGCGCTTGGACCGGCCGAAGCCCGTGAAATAGGCGTTGCCGTGGCTGCTGCGCCGGGAGCTGTCCATGACGTACAGTCCCTGGGAGCGGAAGCCGCAGCGCTTGAGGAGCCCCTCCACCCGCCGCTTGAGCTCCCCCTCCTCCAGGGGCGTGAACTTGTTGAACAGGGGCGCGATCAGGGTGGGGTAGAGGGCCACCACGAGAAGGTTGAACAGAACCCAGGCGGCCCAGGCGTAAAGCCACCAATAGGCGCCCGCCTTTTCCATCAGCCAGAGCACCAGCAGGAGCAAGGGCAGCCCCAGGGCCGCCGTCACGAGCAACTGCTTCACCAGGTCCGAGACGAACATGGCGGCGGTCATGCGGTTGAAGCCGAAACGGGACTCGATGCCGAAAACCCGGTAGGCGGTGAGGGGAAGCTCCAGGGCGCCGGCGATCAAAACCACGCTGGCGACCAGGGCCACTCCCGCAGCGAGCCCGGCGCCGAAGGCGCCGTTCCATAATTCGATCAGCGCCTGCAGCCCGCCGCCCAGGGTAAAGGCGACGACGAGGGCCGCGTCGAGGAGGGTATGGACCAGGGACAGCCGGGTCTTGGCCACGGTGTAATCGGCGGCCTTCTGGTGCTGGGCGAGCTCGATCACGCCGGCGAACTCGGCCGGTACGGCGCCGCGCCGCTCGCCCACGTGGCGGATGTGGCGCAGGTCCAGCCACAGCCGGGTCGCAGTGGTGGCTGCCAGGACGGCCAGGAAGAGGGCGGTGAAAGGATGCATGGGAAAATGACGCGGCAGTGGGACTTATGACAAAATTTCGCTTCGCGGGTTTTGGCGAGAGCGGGACCGGGGACGCCGCCGCCGGTTGAGCGGGGCGGCTCTCGTCCGACCCAACCGATTATGGCACAGGACGCGACGCGCCTCATCTGGATCGACCTGGAAATGAGCGGGCTCAACCCCGACACCGACCGCATCCTGGAGGTGGCGGCGGTGGTGACAGACTCGGCCCTGGAGACGGTGGCCGAGGGGCCGGTGCTGGTGGTGCACCAGCCCGACTCCCTCCTCGAGGCGATGGATGACTGGAACAAGTCAACCCACGCCCGCACCGGGCTGATCGAGAGGGTCAAGGCCTCGCGGCTCAACGAGCAGGAGGCGGAGGCGCGCATGCTCGCCTTTCTCGAGGAGCACGTGCCGTCCAAGGCCTCGCCCATGTGCGGCAACTCGGTGTGCCAGGACCGGCGTTTCCTCGCCCGGTGGATGCCCCGGCTGGAAGCCTATTTCCACTACCGCAACCTGGACGTGAGCACGCTGAAGGAGCTCGCCCGCCGCTGGCGGCCGGAGGTGGCCGCGGGCGTGGCCAAGCAGGGCAAGCACGAGGCGTTGGCCGACGTCTACGAATCCATCGCCGAGCTCAGGTACTACCGCGACAATTTCTTGAGGCTCTGAAGGATCAGGAAGCTCCGCCGGGCTGGAGCGCCCGCCCGGTCCCCCAGAACAAGACGAACAATTTTCCGCCTCGATGTTTCACGAAGAACGCCCCATGACGCCGCGCACGGTGTTTCACCTGGAAGTCAACCCGAAGATCCCGCGCCGACTCGCCCGGCTGGAAGAGCTGGCGAACAACCTGTGGTACAGCTGGGACCGGCCGACCCGCACCCTCTTCGCCCGGCTGCACCCGGGCCTGTGGGACGCGGTGGGCCACAACCCCAAGGCGTTCCTGAAGCGGATCGACGAGAAGCTCCTCACCCAGGCGGCGGAAGACCCGGTCTTTCTGGCCTATTACAACCACATTCTCTCCGCCTACGACTCCTACCATTCGGAGCTGGTGCGGCGGGACGGCCAGGCGCTCCTGGGTCCGGACGACCTGGTGGCCTATTTCTGCGCCGAGTTCGGCTTCCACGAGAGCTTCCCCATCTACTCCGGGGGCCTGGGCATTCTGGCGGGGGACCATTGCAAGACGGCGAGCGACATGCGCCTGCCCTTCATCGGGGTCGGATTGCTCTACCGCCAGGGCTATTTCCACCAGAGCTTGGACAGCGACGGCAACCAGCACGCCCAGTACACCGATTCCGACTTCGACGACCTGCCGGTGGCACCGGTCATCGGCCCGGACGGCAAGGAGCTCAGGGTGGCGGTGGAGCTGCCGGGCCGCAGCGTCTCGGTCAAGGTGTGGCAGGCCCGGGTGGGCCACGTGACCCTTTACCTCCTGGACACGGACCTGGAGGAGAACCGGCCCGACGACCGGGACATCTCCCACCGACTCTACGGCGGGGACCGCACCATGCGCCTGGAGCAGGAGCTGGTGCTGGGGGTGGGCGGCGTGCGGGCCCTGGCGGCCCTCGGGCTCAAACCGATTGTGTACCATGTCAACGAGGGCCATGCGGCTTTCCTGGTGCTGGAGCGGGTGCGCATGCTCATGAGCCAGGGGCTCGATTTCGCCGCCGCCCTGGAGGCGGTGGCAGTGTCCACCGTATTCACCACCCATACCCCCGTGCCGGCGGGGCACGACCACTTCAGCGACGAGATGATCCTCACCTACTTCGACTGGTATTTGAAGGAGGTGAAGATCCTGCCGGAAGAGCTGCTGGCCCTGGGCCGCACCCCCGGCAGTAGCGATTTCAACATGACGGCCCTGGCGGTGCGGGGCTCCCGCTTCCACAACGGCGTCTCCCGCATCCACGGGGAGGTTTCGGCGCGTATCCTCCAGGGCCTGTGGCCCCAGATCGAGCCGGAAGAAAACCCGATGGAGTCGATCACCAACGGGGTCCACGTGCCGACTTTCTTGTTCCAGGATTGGGCGGACGTGTTCGACAAGTTCCTGGGCAATGAATGGCGCAACCGGCTATGCGACGATTCTTTCTGGGCACGTATCGACGAGATTCCCGATCATCTCTTCTGGAGCACGCGCCAGTCGTTGAAATCCCAGATGCTCTACCTGGTGCGCCACCGGGTGAGGATCCAGCACTTCCGCAACCACGGTTCGGAGGCCCACCTGGAGCGGCTACTTAAGTACGCCGACCCCATTAACCCCCACGTGCTTACCATCGGCTTTGCCCGCCGCTTCGCCACCTACAAGCGAGCGCTACTCCTGTTCCAGGACCTGGAATGGCTCAAGCAGATCGTCTCCGACCCGGAGCGGCCGGTCCTGTTCATCTTCGCCGGCAAGGCGCACCCGGCGGATGAGCCGGGGCAGGCGTTGATCCGACGCGTGGCGGAGATTGCCCGCATGCCGGAGTTCGAGGGCAAGATTTTGCTGGTGGAGAACTACGACCTGCGGCTTGCCCGGCGCCTGGTCTCAGGCGTGGACGTGTGGCTCAACAACCCGATCTACCCCCAGGAGGCCTGCGGCACTTCCGGCATGAAGGCGGCGATCAACGGGGTGATCAACCTCTCGGTCACCGACGGTTGGTGGGGGGAAGGTTACGACGGCAAGAACGGCTGGGCCATCAAACCGGCGCCAGAAAGCATGGACCCGGCGCGCCGCGACCGGGAGGAATCTCGCACCCTGTACGAAATCCTGCAGGACCAGGTGCTGCCCCTCTACTACCAGCGCGGCAAGCAGGGCTACCCGGTGGAGTGGGTGAAGCTCGCCAAGCGCTCCATCGCCTCCATCCTGCCCCGCTTCAATTCCGTGCGCATGGTGGGCGAATACGTGCAGCGCTTCTATGCCCCGGCGGCGCGCCAAGGCGCCGCCTACGCCCAGAACCGGTTCGAGAGCGCCCGGGCGATCGCCGCCTGGAAGTCCCGGGTCCGGCGCGCCTGGCCCGGGGTCCGGCTGCAGCGGCTGGACACGGGGCCCAAGCGTATCCAGTTCGGCAGCCGTCTCACCTTCAAGGTGGTCATGTATCCGAACGGGCTCGAGCCCGACGACGTGGTGGTGGAGCTGCTGATCGGCCGCACCAGCAAGGCCGACCGGTTGTCCGAGTACGAACGCTTCCGCTTCCGGCCGGAGGGCGCGGCCGACGATCCGAATCAATACCTCTATACCCTGGACCTGGAGCCGAGCCTTTGCGGGAAGCTCAACTACATGATCCGCGCCTACCCCTGTCATCCCCTGCTCACCCACCCCCTGGAGATGGGGATGATGGTATGGCTGTGAGTGCGACGTCCGGGCAGACGGTGCCATTTTCCCGTCTCAGCCCTCCCGGACCAGGGCGCGATAGAGCCCCAGGTACTGCTGAGCGCTTCGGCGCCAGCTGAAATCCCGCGCCATCCCGGCGCGCTGGATGCGCCGCCAAGCGTCCGGGTCCCGCCACAGGGCGAGCCCCCGGTCGATGGCGCCGAGAAACGCCTCTTCCGCCATGACCTCGAAGGCGAAGCCGGTGGCGGTGCCGGCGGCGAGGGTGGCGGGGGTGGCATCGGTCACCGAGTCCTTGAGCCCGCCGGTGGCGTGGACCACCGGGGGCGTGCCGTAGCGCTGGCTATACATCTGGTTCAAGCCGCAGGGCTCGAAGCGGGAGGGCATCAGGAACAGATCGGCGCCGGCCTCGATCCGGTGAGCGAGAGGCTCGTCGTAGCCCAGGCGCACCGCGAGACAACGGGGAAAGCGCCGGGCGGCCTCGGCGAGGGCCTGTTCCAGCGCAGGATCGCCGCTCCCCAGGACGGCGAGCTGGGCGCCCCGCGCCGCCAGCCGGGGCGCGATGCGTGCTACCAGGTCCGCGCCTTTCTGGGTCGTGAGCCGGCTCACCACGCCGAGGAGCGGCGCATCGGCCTCTTCCGGCAGCCCCAGCGAGCGCTGCAGCGCCCGCTTGTTCTCGCCCTTGCGTTCCAGGCGCTCGGCCGAGTAGGGGGCGGCGATGAAGGGATCCCGGGACGGGTCCCAGACCTCCGTGTCGATGCCGTTCAAGATTCCCGTCAGGTGGTCGCGGCGCGCCCGGAGCAGCCCATGGAGGCCGAAGCCCAGGGGCTCCGACTGGATTTCCTGGGCGTAGGTGGGGCTCACCGTGGTGATGTGGTCGGCGTAGTAGAGCCCCGCCTTGAGGAAGGAGAGCTGCCCGTAGTATTCCACGCCATGGAGGGAAAAGGACTCGGGCGGCAGGCCCACCTGGGCCACCGTCTCGGCGGGGAAGATCCCCTGGAACGCCAGGTTGTGGACGGTCATCACGGTGGCGGCCCGACCGCTGCGGAAGTAGTGGAGATAAGCGGGAGCGAGCCCCGCCTGCCAGTCGTTGCCGTGGACCACGTGGGGGCGCCAGGCGAGGGGGCTGCGGCTCGATCCCAGGAGCGCCGCGATCCGCCCCAGCAGGGCGAAGCGCAGGGCGTTGTCGGGCCAGTCATTGCCGTCTGGCCCCAGGTAGGGACCGCCCTCCCGGCGGTAGAGTTCGGGGCAATCGATGATGAGGAGGGGGGCGGTGGCGTCCGAGCGGGCGGTGAGCAGCCGAGCCGGGGGAAACCCGGGCAGGTCTTTGACCTCCAGGATCACCCGCTTGTGGCTCGCGCCCTGGAGCACGGCCGGGTAGCCGGGCACCAGGACCCGGACGTCCACGTGAAGGGCCGCCAGGGCCTTGGGCAGGGCTCCGCTCACGTCGCCGAGACCCCCGGTCTTGACCAGGGGATGAATCTCCGGCGTCACGAACAGGACGCGCAGGGGACTGCGGGATGGCGGTGGCATGGGGAGGGCGGAGGCCATGTGTTATAGTGGCCCGGTATTGTAGCGCGGGCTTCCGGCGCCCCCGGCGCGGGAAGACGGTTCCAGCGCTTTTTTCTCCCCCTTTCCATGCAGGTTGGCGTCCTCGGGATCGATGCCTTGGCGGTGGCCGTGACGCGCCGGCTGGCCGCCCAGGGCGTGGCGGTGCGGATCTACGCCCGGAAGCAGGCGGCCCTCGACGCCCTGTGCCGGGATGGGACGATCGCCGTCTCCCGGGGGATAAAGGCCCTATGCCAGGGACTCGATCCCCCGCGCAACCTGTTCCTCTTCGGCTGCGATGCCCGCCTGCTCGCCGCTCTCGTCCGCCGGATCGAGCCGGGGGACTGTATCGCGGATTGCGTCGAGGGGGATCTGCGCGCCGCCGCGGAACGGGCCCGGCGCTTCAAGGCGCGGGGCGCCTTGGTCGCCGACCTGGGTCTGTTCACCGCGCCAGGAAGCGAAACCTACGGCTTCGGTCTGGCCATCGGGGGCGAGGCGGCCGCCTTCGAGCGCTTGAAGCCCCTGGCGGAGAAGCTGGCGGTGGACGGCGGGCCGCCCCCGGGCGGGTTCGGCGCGATCCATGCAGGACCCGCGGGCTCCGGCCACTTCCTGAAGGCGCTGCAGGAACTGCTCCTGGAAAGCGCGGCGGCGGGAAGCGCCGAGGCGCTCCGGCATCTCGTCCAGGCGCCCGCTTCCCTCGCTTCGCCCGAGCTCCTCGTCCGCGCCTGGGACGCGGGCAGACACGCGAACGTCCGCTTGGAGGCCCTATGTTGGTCATACGTGAACCTCGCGGGCGGCGACGCAGCACCTTCCTGCCCGGCGGTCAACCTGGCGCGGGCGACCCTCGCCAGCACCCAGGCGGCGGCGGGCTTCCTGGACCGGCTCCAGGCGCTGCTGCGGGGACGAGGGCTCGGCGCTTGAAGAGCCCCTTCTGCGGGGGCGACTATTCCAACTCGATCTCGCCTTCGAAGGTGACGTCCACCTGAAGGCCGTCCACCGTCAGGCGCATCTTGGCGGGAAAGGTCTCGTTGCCTTTCACCCGGCCCGCCGACAGCGCCTTCTCCACCGCGTGCTCGATTTCCCGCTGGGAGCGGATGCCCACCTTCTTGAGAAACTTGCGAATGCTCAGGTTCAGCGCTTCTTCGTTCATGACCTGTCACGTGGGTCGGTGAGGTAGCCCCTACAGATTACTCCAAAACGCTTGCCTCGACACCGTAACAAAGGTTCGAGAATCCGCCGGCAATTCTTTGCGCTTTGGTGCGTCTAATGAAGGCCGGGTTTTCGCTTTTCTCGTTGTTCCCGGCAACAGGATATGAATACGAATATGCGCCTCCGTTTCCGCGGAGGCGGTGGCTCTCGCGGGGCCAGGGCGCTCGGGGGTGCGCCCGAACGACCGCTCGAGCGTGGAGCGGAGACTTGGCCTTCCGCTCCCGCTTGCCTGCTTCTCTCGGCGCTGCCCCATCCGCCGGCCCGGCGGCGCCATCGCCGGCGCGTCGTCTGGGCGACGGCGGCTTTCGTCGCGGCGATGGCCGGGCTTGGGTTCTGGGAGCTGCAAACCTCCACCATCCAGGCGCAGCAGCTCTCCCGCTACGCCCAGGCGATCCGGTTCTGGGTGGAGCCGGGCGCGAATCCCTCGATCCGTTTCCCCGGGCCGGGACCTTTCGACCAGCGCATGGGCTACAGCCGCCTTCCGGCGTTCCTCGAGCGTCTTGAAGCCGAAGGCTTCGTTGTGGAGCGGCAAGCCCGCGCCTCTCCCACCCTGACTGCCCTGATGGACCTAGGGCTTTTTCCCATCTACCGAGAAAAAAACCAGACGGGCCTCAGGGTGTTGGACTGCCGGGGGCGGCCTCTCTACGCCTTCGATTTTCCTCAGCGGGTCTACCAGAACTTCGCCGAAGTGCCACCCCTGGTGGTGGCCGCGCTCCTCTTCATCGAGAACCGGGAGCTGCTCGACACCCGCTATCCCTATCGCAATCCGGCAGTGGAGTGGGACCGGCTGGCCAATGCGGTGCTCAGCCGGATGGTGCACCTGGTGGCCGAGGACTATCCTTCGCCGGGAGGAAGCACCCTGGCCACCCAGATGGAAAAGTACCGCCATTCCCCCGGCGGCCGGACCGATTCCGCCGAGGAGAAGGTGCGGCAGATGGTCTCCGCGTCGCTCCGGGCCTATCTCCACGGGAACGAGACCCTTACCGCTCGCCGGCAGATCGTGGTGGATTACCTGAACACGGTGCCCCTGGCGGCGGCGCCCGGCTTCGGCGAGGTAGTGGGCCTCGGCGACGGCCTGTGGGCCTGGTACGGGGAGGACTTCGACGCGGTGAACGCCCGGCTGCGCCAGGCGCCCCAGGGACCCGAGGAGCTCGAGGCCCAGGCCCGGGCGTTTCGCCAGGTCTTGAGCCTGCTCATCGCCCAGCGGCGTCCCTCCGAGCTGCTCAACGGGGGGCGGGAGCGACTGGATTCCCTCACCGACAGTTACTTGCGGCTGATGGCGAAGGAGGGGGTGGTCGAGGGCGCCTTGGCCCGGACCGCCCTGCGGATTCGGGTGGTGCCCCGGGCCTCCGCACCCCTGGCGTCGCCGGGCTCCTTCCTCGAGCGCAAGGGGGCGGACGCGGCGCGGGTCAAGACGGCCCGGCTCCTGGGGGTGGCGAGCCTCTACGAGCTGGATCGCCTGGACCTCACCGTGGAAACGCCGCTCGAGGGTTCGCTGCAAAATGAAGTCTCGGAGGCGCTGCGCCGGCTTGCCGATCCCCGCTACGCTCGGGAAGCCGGCTTGCTGGAGCCTAAGCTCCTCGCCCGGGGAGACCCGTCCCAGGTGATCTACAGCTTTACCCTCGTGGAGCGGGCAGCCGGTGCCAACCGGGTGCGGGTCCAGGCCGACAGCATCGATCAGCCCTTCGACGTGAACGAGGGGGCGAAGCTGGACCTGGGCTCCACCGCCAAGCTGCGCACCCTGGTGACCTATCTGGAGCTGATCGCCGAGCTCCACGCCCGCTACGGAGCGCTCCCGCCGGAAGCGTTGCGTAAGGTCGAAGCGAGCCCCCGGGATCCCCTGACCCGCTGGGCTCTGGATTACCTGGGAAAGGCTCAGGACCGGAGCCTTCCCGCCATGCTGGAGGCGGCCCTGGACCGGCGTTACTCCGCGAGCCCCCACGAGACCTTCTTCACCGGAGGAGGGCTCCACCGCTTCGAGAACTTCCGACCCGAGGATGACGTTCGGGTGGTAAGCGTGGGAGAGGCGTTCCGCGACTCCATCAACCTGCCCTTCGTGCGCCTGATGCGGGACATCGTGCACCACGTTATGTTCCGGGAGCCCGGCTCCACCGCCCGGGTTCTGGAGGATCCCACCCATCCGGCTCGAGCCCAGTATCTCTTCCGGTTCGCCGACCGGGAGGGGCGGGAGTTCGTGCGCCGCTTCTACGCCAAGTACCGGGGCAAGTCGCCGGAGGAGATGCTGGCTCTCCTCGCCCAGGGGGTGCGGCCGGCGCCGGCGCGGCTCGCGGCCGCCTTCCGCGCCGTGGCTCCCGAGGCCGGGCTCGAGGCGCTGGAAGCGTTCCTGGCGGCGCACCTGCCCGCCGGGCGGGCCTTCGATGCAGCCGCGCTGTACCAAGCCTACGCGCCCGGCCGCTATGACCTGGCGGACCAGGGTTTCCTCGCCGGGGTGCATCCCCTGGAGCTGTGGGTGGTGGAGTTCCTGCGCCGCCACCCCGGGGCGAGCCTCGGCGTGACGGTGGAAGCGAGCCGGGAGGCGCGCCAGGCGGTGTACCAGTGGCTCTTCCGCACGCGGCACAAGGATGCCCAGGACCGGCGGATCTGGAGCCTGATGGAAGTGGAGGCGTTCATGGAGATCCACCAGCGCTGGCGGCGGCTGGGTTATCCCTTCGATGCTCTGGTGCCTTCCTACGCTACTGCCATCGGCAGCTCCGCCGACCGCCCGGCCGCGCTGGCGGAGTTGATGGGCATCCTCGTCAACGAGGGCGTGCGGCTGTCCACGGTGCGCCTGGAAGCGCTGTACTTCGCCCGGGCTACCCCTTTCGAGACCCGCAGCGCGTTCCAAGCCCCAGCCGGCGAGCGGGTATTGCCCGCGGAGGTGGCGGCGGCGGTGCGGCGCGCCCTGGAAGACGTGGTGGCCCGGGGCACGGGGCGGCGGCTCCCTGCCGCGTTGACCCTCGCGGACGGTTCAGTGGCGGCCCTGGGGGGCAAGACCGGCACCGGCGACCATCGCTTCGAGGTCTACGCCGCTGGAGGCCAGCTCGTGGAGTCCCGGGTCATGGGCCGGGCCGCCACCTTCGTCTTTCTGATCGGGGACCGTTACTTCGGCACGGTGAGCGCCTACGTGCCCGGGGAAAAAGCCAAGGACTACCGGTTCACCAGCGCCTTGCCGGTGCAGGTGTTGAAAGGCCTCCTGCCGGTACTGGAGCGGCATCTGGGGGCGACGTGCCCGGCCGCGCCGGCGCGCCTTCTGGCCGACACCTCCGCCGCGGCACTCACACCCCCCGGGAGCGGGCGTAATCGATGAGCCCGCGGGTGGAGGCGTCGTGGGCGGCTGTCGGCCCCGCGGGCCCTTCCAGCTCGGGAAGGATGGATTTGGCGAGCTGCTTGCCCAGCTCCACGCCCCACTGGTCGAAGGGGTTGATGTGGAGGATGACACTCTCCACGAACACCTTGTGCTCGTAGAGGGCGAGGAGCGCGCCCAGGGCGTAGGGGGTGAGCTTCTCGTAGACCAAGGTGGTGCTGGGGCGGTTGCCGGGGAACACCTGGTAGGGGAGCAGCCGCTCCAGGGCTTCTCCCCCCATCCCCTTCGCTTCCAGCTCGGCGCGGGCCTCGGCCTCGGTCTTGCCACGCATGAGGGCCTCGGTCTGGGCGAAGCAATGGGCGATGAGCATGCGCTGGTGGGCGGCGAGGGGATGGTGGGCCTTCAGCCCCACCAGGAAGTCCGCCGAGACGAGCTGGGTGCCTTGGTGCAGGAGCTGGAAGAAGGCGTGCTGGCCGTTGGTGCCTGGCTCGCCCCAGAGGACCACGCCGGTCTGATAGTCCACCGTCCGCCCGTCCCGGTCCACCTGCTTGCCCAGGCTCTCCATTTCCAGTTGCTGCAAATAGGCGGGAAGCCGGGCCAGGTGCTGGTCGTAGGGAAGCACCGCGTGAGAGCGTACACCGAGGAAGTTGGCGTACCACACCGCCAGCAGCCCTAGGATCACCGGCGCGTTTTTTTCCAAGGGCGCTTCGGCGAAGTGCCGGTCCATGGCCCGGGCGCCCGCTAAGAGCTCCGCAAAGCGGTCGAAGCCCACGGCAATGCACAGGGGAAGCCCGATGGCGGACCAGAGGGAATAGCGCCCCCCCACCCAATCCCAGAACTCGAACATGTTGTGGGGCGCGATACCGAACTTCTGCACCTCCTCTCCATTGGTGGACACGGCGACGAAATGGCGCGGCACTGCGGAGCCGGTGCGCAGCCCCTGGAGCAGCCATTCCCGGGCCGAACGGGCGTTGGCCAAGGTCTCCTGGGTGGTGAAGGTCTTAGAGGCTACGATGAAGAGCGTGGTCTCAGGATCGAGCCCGGCGAGGGTGTCGGTCAGATGGCTGCCGTCCACGTTGGAGACGAAGCGTACCCGAAGCTCGGGGCTGCCGTAAGGGCGCAAGGCCTCGGTGGCCATGGCCGGGCCCAGGTCCGAGCCGCCGATGCCGATGTTGACCACGTCGGTGAAGGGCTTGCCCGTGATGCCGCGCAGGTTCCCGCTGCGCACCGCGTCGGAGAAGCGCCGCATGTGCTCCAGCACCCGCTGCACGTCGGGCAACACATCACGACCCTGGAAATGGACGGGCCGATCGGCCCGCAGCGCGGTGTGGAGCGCGGCCCGCTGCTCGGTGTGGTTGACCAGGTCGCCTCCGAGCAGCCGCTCGATCCAGCGGGGAAGCTCCGCCTGACGGGCGAGCTGGACGAGTAGGGCCAGGGTTTCCTCGGTGATCCGGTTCTTGGAATAGTCGATCAGCAATCCCGTCGCCTCCAGGGAAAAGCGATCGAAGCGCCGAGGATCGGCGGCGAAAAGCTCGCGCAGGTGGCGGCCTTCCAGGCAGGCGTGGTGGGCCGCCAGCGCTTTCCAGGCGGGGGAATCGGTCAAACGGCTCATGGGGCCAGAAATGGGGCTGGAAAGGATGCTTCGATTTTAACCGGCATCCGGCGACCCCCCAACCGCTTCCCCGAAAACGAAAAGCCCCGGACGAACCGGGGCTAGGCAATGCAGAAGGAAAACGACTTACGCTTTGGCGGCCTTTTTCTTGGCGGCGCTGACGGCGGCGGCAGCCGTGTTCACGTTGGCTTCCGCCAGCTCGGCTACTTGCTTGGCGGCCTTGGAGAAGCTGTCGTAGGCGCTGTTGGCGGCGGCGACCCCCGACTTGATGAAGGAGACGGCTGCCTCGGAGCCTGCGGGACCCGACAGGGATACCTTCTCGATTTGCTCGATCAGGGCCTGGCCGAAGGCGCTGACCCGCCCTTCCACCGCTTTGGCCGCGGCCGCCTGAGTCTCGGCGGCGATCTCGTAGACGTTTCTGAGATAGCTCAGCACCTTTTCCGCCTGGGGCTCGACGGTGGCCGGTTGCAACGCCAGGAGCTCTTGCAGGCTTTTCGCTTCCAGGGCGGTTCGGGCGGTGCGGGCGGTTTCGTTCAACGCTTCCCGGGCGGCCGCCAGGTTAAGCTGGGCGAGCTTCTCGGTGCCGTCCAGGGCGACCTGGGAAATTTCCACTGCGGCGGCCAGATTCGCTTGTTGGAAAGCGATGAAGGGTTCATGGGTGGCGTACATGGGTTGCTCCTTGGAGGTTAAGGGGTGAGAGGAGAGGGGAGGTGTTGCTGCAATGCAATAAAGCTACATTCTATAGGAAATTCAATCGGTGTCAACTTGTCTAGGCTACTTTGATCAACCTGGAACATTGTAACGCACAAAAAAGGCAGGAGGATGAAAGAAATCCTTCGAATGGAACCCGTAGGCTCTAGGCCAACCCCAAAATCACCGGGCTGGGATGGCCAAAATGACCCATAGGAGCTGGGTGCCCGGTCCTGTTGGCCCGCGGAAGGACCCGCTGAGCCGTAAAGCGAAAAAAGAGAAAGGGATGGGCGGGACGCTCAACCCTTGCATCACGGCGGGGCGACTCGTCCAGAAGACGAGCCGCGCCCCGGGGGATCAGAGCCGCTCGTAGACAGCGGCGATGCCCTGGCCTCCGCCGATGCAC
Source organism: Pelomicrobium sp. G1 (assembly GCF_051905455.1). Lineage (NCBI taxonomy): Bacteria > Pseudomonadati > Pseudomonadota > Hydrogenophilia > Pelomicrobium > Pelomicrobium sp. G1. The sequence continues at coordinate 71,772 of NZ_JBQACR010000012.1, read as the reverse complement.
ATGGTCACCAGGGCGTACTTGCCCTGGATGCGTTGCAGCTCGTACAGGGCCTTCACCGTGAGGATCGCGCCCGTGGCGCCGATGGGGTGTCCCAAGGCCACCGCGCCGCCGTTCGGGTTGGTCCTGGCCGGATCCAGCTCCAGCTCCTTCGCCACCGCGCAGGCCTGGGCGGCGAAGGCCTCGTTGGATTCGATCACGTCCATGTCGGCGAGCTTGAGCCCGGCCCGCTCCAAGGCTTTCTTCACCGCCGGCACCGGACCGATGCCCATGTACTTGGGATCGACGCCGGCGTGGCCGTAGGACACCAGGCGCGCCATGGGCTTCAAGCCCTTCTTCTCCGCGTACTTCGCCTCCGCCAGCACCACCGCCGCCGCGCCGTCGTTGATGCCGGAGGCGTTGCCCGCCGTGACCGTGCCGTCCTTCTGGAACACGGGCTTGAGCTTGGAGAGGCCTTCGGGATTCACGTCCCGGCGCACGTGCTCGTCCGTGTCGAAGACCACCGTTCCCTTCTTGCTCTTGATCTCGATGGGGACGATCTGCTCCTTGAAGTAGCCCTTGTCGATGGCGTTGGCCGCCCGCTTGTGGCTCTCGACGGCGAAGGCGTCCTGCCGTTCCCGGCTGATGCCCCACTTGGCGGCCACGTTTTCCGCCGTGATGCCCATGTGCACCGTGTCGAAGGGGTCGGTGAGCGCCCCCACCATCATGTCGATGGCCTGGGTGGCGTTCATGCGCGCCCCCCAGCGCAGGGCGGGCATCAGGTAGCCGCCCCGGCTCATGGACTCCGCGCCACCGCCCACGGCCACGTCCGCATCCCCCAGTAAGATGGTCTGGGCCGCGGACACGATGGCCTGGAGGCCACTGCCGCACAGCCGGTTGAGGGTGAGGGCGGGCGTCTCATGGGGCAGCCCCCCGTTGATACACACCACCCGGGAAAGGTACATGTCCTTCGCTTCCCCGTGGATCACGCTGCCGAACACCAGGTGGCCCACCTCTTTCCCGTCCACCTGGGCGCGCTTGACCGCTTCGCGCACTACCGTGGCGCCCAGTTCGGTGGGGGGGATGTCTTTGAGGCTGCCGCCGTAGTCGCCGATGGCGGTGCGGACTCCGCTGAGCACAACGACTTCTCGTGAAGTGGCCATGGACGTTCTCCTTTGGGATGGTCAGGGCTCAAAGCGCGTTTCTCCGCGCTGTTTGGGGTAGGAATGGAAAAGCCAGTTTACGCCTCTCCCCCATGCCCTGTCGAGAAGAATGATGCGCCACAACAATAATAGATATGCGATTGTTTTAATGAATTTTTTTGTGGTTTTTCGTTCCCCTTCAGCCGCGCATCACCAGCCACACGCCCGTGACGGCGAGCCCCATGCCCATCACCGCTGTGGAACCCAGCGTCTCGCCGAAAGCGAGCCAGGCGAGCACCGCGGTCACAGGGGGCGTGAGATAGAAGAGGCTCGTCACTCGGGCCGCTTCGCCCCGGCGCAGCATGAGGTACAGGAGGCTGATGGCCCCCAGGGAAAGCACCAATACAAGCCAGCCCAGGGCGAACAGGAATTCGCCGCTCCACACGATGGCACGGGACTCCAGCCACCAGGCGAAGGGGGCGAGCACCAGGGCGGAGGCCACGAACTGGATGAGGCTCCCGGCCGCCAGGTCCGCGGCCCCACCGTGACGCTTCTGGTAGAGGGTGCCTGCCGTGATGCTGGCAAGGGCCAGCGCGGCCCAGGCGAAGGCGGCCGGCGGCGCGCCTTCCCAGCGGAGCTTGTCCCATACCACCAGGGCCACGCCGGCCAGCCCCAGGGCGAAGCCCAGCCATTGGCGCGGGGTGACCCGCTCGCCCAGGAGCCGCGGCGCCGCGACGGCGGTGGCGAGGGGCTGCAAGCCCACGATCAGGGCAACCACCCCGGCGGGCAGTCCCTGGTGGATGGCGGAGAACACTCCGCCCAGGTATCCGGCGTGGAGCAGCACGCCGGCCGTGGCCACGTGGGCGAACTCCCGGGGGTTGCGCGGCCAGCGATGGCCTAGCCCCAGGGCGAGGGGAGCGAGCAGGGCGACGGCGAGGGCGAAACGCAGGATGAGGAAGGTCAGGGGCTCGGCGTAGGGCAGGCCCAGCTTGGCGCCGATGAACCCGGTGCTCCACAGTAGGACGAAGAGCCCCGGCGCCGTCCGGACCAGCATCTCCCCGGTCGCCGGGGACGGGCGCCCGGCGGCCGGCGGCGATTCCCGCGGGCTCATGCCGCTCTCCCGAGCGGCTCAATGCCGCGTGGCGCCCGGGGCGGTCATTACCGCCGCGGCGAAAAGCTGCTCCGCGTCCACTGCGTCGAAGCCATAGCGGCGGTTGCAGAACTCGCAACGGACCTCCACCATGCCCTGCTCGGCGACGATCGAGCGCACCTCATCGCGGCCCAGCATGCGCAGCATGGCCTCCACCCGCTCCCGGGAGCAGGAACAGCCGAAACAGACGGGCCTCGTCTCGAACACGCGCACGTCCTCTTCGTGGAACAGGCGCCGCAGCAGCTCCCGGGGGGCGCAGGCTAGGAGCTCGCTCCGAGTGAGGGTGGCCCCCAGGGTGACGGCCCGATTCCACAGGTCGTGATCGGAAGACGAGGTGCCGGGAAGCTGCTGCAGCAGCATGCCCACGGCCCGCTCCTCCCCTGCGGCCAGCCACAAGCGGGTGTCGAGCTGTTCCGAGCGCAGCATGTAGTGCTCGAGCACGGCGGCCACGCTCTCGCCCGCGAGATCGACGATGCCCTGATAGGTGCGGCGGCCCTCCCGGGGATCGAGGGTGATGGCGAACCTGCCGGGCCCCACCAGCTCGGAGAGGGGCCCTTCCCGCAGGTCGTCCTTCCAGTGGGCGAGGCCCCGCAAGGCCAGCTCGCTGGTGCACTCCACCACCAGCAGGGGGATCGGACCGTCCCCCTGCATCTGCATGATCATGGAGCCGGAGTACTTCAGGGTGGCGGAGAGGAGGGCCGCCGCCGCCATGGTTTCCCCCAGCACGTCCCGCACTGGGCGGGGGTAACCCCGGTTTTCCAGCACCGCCCGCCAGGTGGCGTCGAGGGCCACCAGCCCGCCGCGCACGGCGGCATGCTCGAACAGAAAGGGCTGGAGAACGTCGTGCTGGTTCATGGAAGACGGCTCGGGCATCGCGCACGCGTCGCGTTGACTCGGCGCTCGTCTCCGTGATTGACTTGTCGCCGAAGCATGCACGTCATTATAACCCACGGCGATGCCGGCCTTGCCGGCATCGCGGCCGCGGCGGAAAGGAGGAAGAATGGGCGCGAGTCAGATCCAGAACGGCATGTCCGGCGCGAGCCGCGCCGACGCTTCTACTCGCTTCATCAGCCTGCTTACCAAGAATACCCTGGCCCTCATCCTGGCCGGAGGGCGGGGCTCGCGGCTTAAGCACCTGACCGACTGGCGGGCGAAGCCCGCCGTGCCCTTCGGAGGGAAGTTCCGCATCATCGATTTTCCCCTGTCGAACTGCGTCAATTCCGGCATCCGCCGCATCGGCGTGGTCACCCAGTACAAGGCCCAGAGCCTCATCACCCACATCCAGCGGGGTTGGAGCTTTCTCGGCGGCCAGCTCGGCGAGTTCGTGGAGGTCATGCCCGCCCAGCAGCGCGTCCAGGAAAGCTGGTACCAGGGCACCGCGGACGCGGTGTTCCAGAACCTCGACATCCTGCGCTCCTACGAGCCCCAGTACGTCCTGGTCCTGGCGGGGGACCACGTGTACAAGATGGACTACGGGCGGCTGCTCGCCCACCACGTGTCCAACGCCGCCGACTGCACCGTGGGCTGCGTGGAGGTGCCCCGGGAGGAGGCGAGGGCCTTCGGCGTGATGGCGGTCGACGAAAACCTGCGCATCACCGAGTTCCAGGAAAAACCCGGCGATCCCAAGCCCATTCCCGGCAAGCCGGACCTGGCGCTCGCCAGCATGGGCATCTACGTCTTCAATGCTCCGTTCTTGTACGAGCAGCTCATCCGGGATGCTGACGAGCCACGCTCGGAGCACGACTTCGGCCGCGACGTCATTCCCTACCTGATCCGGCGCTATCGGGTGTTCGCCCACCGGCTGCAGGACAGTTGCGTGAACATGGTGGAGGACGTTCCCTACTGGCGCGACGTGGGCACGGTGGACGCCTACTGGGAAGCGAACCTGGACCTCACCACGGTAAAGCCCCAGCTCAACCTGTACGACAAGCAATGGCCCATCTGGACCTACCAGGAGCAACTGCCGCCGGCCAAGTTCGTGTTCGACGAGGAGGGGCGCCGGGGCGCGGCGGTGGATTCCATGGTCTCGGGCGGCTGCGTGATCAGCGGCTCCACCGTGCGGCGCTCCCTTCTGTTCTCCGACGTGCGGGTCAATTCCTACTGCACCATCGAGGACGCGGTGATCCTGCCCAACGTGCAGATCGGCCGCCGGGCAGTGCTCAAGAAGGTGATCGTGGACAGCCGCTGCATCATCCCCGAGGGGCTGCAGGTGGGCGTCGACCCGGAGGAGGACCGCAGGCGCTTCTACGTGACGGAGAAGGGGGTGACCCTGATCACCCCGGAGATGCTGGGCCAGCGGGTGCACCAGGTGCGCTGATGCCAGACCCTTCCCGCAAGCTGGAGCTGGTGCTCCTGTGGCACATGCATCAGCCCGATTACCGCGACCACCGCACGGGGGAGTTCACCCTGCCCTGGGTGTACCTCCACGCCCTCAAGGATTACGCCGACATGGCCCATCACCTGGAGCGGCACCCAGGGGTGAAGGCGGTGGTCAATTTCGTACCGGTGCTCTTGGACCAGTTGGAGGATTACGCCGAGCAATTTCGCACGGGAACCGTGCGTGATCCCCTGCTGCAGCTCCTCTGGGCCCCGGACCTGGAGCGCCTGCCGGCGCCGGCCCGGCGCTTTATCCTGGACGCCTGCTTCCGCAGCAACCACCACACCATGGTGGAGCCCTTCCCGCCGTATAAGCGGCTCCACGAACTGTACCGGCAGCTAGCCGCCCAGGGAGAAGCGGCCCTCGCGTACCTGTCCGGGCAGTACCTGGCGGACTTGCTCACCTGGTACCACCTCGCCTGGACTGGCGAGAGCGTGCGGCGCAGACACGAGCTAGTGCAGCGCTTGATGGCCCAGGGAGGGGGCTACAGCTGCGACGACCGCCGCGCCCTTTTCCGCCTGGTGGGAGAGGTGGTGGCGGAGATCGTCCCGCGCTACCGGCGGCTGGCGGCCTCCGGGCAGATCGAGCTTTCCACTACGCCCCACTACCATCCCCTCGCGCCCCTGCTCATCGATTTCCGCAGCGCCCGGGAGGCGCTGCCCGAGGTGCAGCTGCCCCAGGCGGTCGGCTACCCTGGGGGGCGCACCCGGGTCGAATGGCATCTGGATTCGGCCCTGGAGAGCCATGCCCGTCGTTTCGGGGAGTCCCCTGCGGGGGTATGGCCGGCGGAGGGGGCCGTGTCCCAGCCCCTGCTCGAGCTCCTGGCGGGCCGCGGAGTGCGCTGGACCGCGAGCGGGCAGGCGGTGCTCGCCAACACCCTGCGCCGGGGCGCCGGCGGCCAGCCCCTCTCCGATCGCATCCATTGGCTCTACCGTCCGTACCTGCACCACGGTCCGGCGGGCGAAATCGTCTGTTTTTTTCGCGACGACCAGCTCTCCGACCTGATCGGCTTCGAGTACAAGACTTGGTTCGGGCGGGACGCGGCCAACGACTTCCTCTCCCGGCTGGAGGACATCCGGCGGCGTTTCCCCGAAGGAGGTAACCCCCTGGTAAGCGTGATCCTGGACGGGGAGAACGCCTGGGAGTACTACCCTTACAACGGCTACTTCTTCCTCGAAGATCTGTACGGGCTGCTCGAGCGCCACCCCTGCATCTCTACCACCACCTACCGGGACATCCTGGCGAAGACGAAGGCGGCGCCGCCGCTGCCGCCGGTGGTGGCGGGGAGCTGGGTCTACGGCACGTTTTCCACCTGGATCGGGGAGCCGGCCAAGAATCGGGCCTGGGACCTGCTCGCCGCGGCCAAGCAGCACTTCGACCTGGTGATGGAGAGCGGGCGCCTCGCGCCCGAGGAAGCTCAAGCCGCGCACCAGCAACTGGCCGATTGCGAAAGCTCGGATTGGTTCTGGTGGCTGGGAGACGACAACCCGGAACACGCCGTGGCGAGCTTCGAGCAGCGCTTCCGCGCCAAGCTGGGCAACCTCTACCGCTTGCTCAAGCTGCCCCCGCCCGCGGCGCTGTCGACCCCCTTGAGCCACGGCCACGGCGAGCCCGAGGCGGGCGGGACCATGCGGCGCGCCTCTTGAGGCAAGATCAGGGGGAGGCCGCCAGGCGTCGCGCCCCCTTTGCCGACTCGGGCGGCTTTTTCTTGTAAAGCACCCACAGCTCGTTCTTGTCCCGGGGGCGGTTACCGTCCCAGACTTTTTCCCACTCCCCGGCAGGTTCAGTCCACTGGCGGGGATCGCCTTGCACGAGAAGCCAGGTACACGATCCTTCGGTGCCGGTAGGGACGGGCCGGGTCACGATGCCAGCGAAATATTCCAGCATGGCGCGTTGCGCCTTGCCGAGATTGAGGCTGTCGAGGCAGGGCGGATTCACCGGAAGCGCGGTGCGGAGCGAAGCGACCACCGCGCGATAGGTCTTGGCGTGATCGATGTAGCCGACGAGCAGGGACATCATCAAGCACCACACCAGAGTGAGGCCGCCGCACCACGCCAGCAGCGGGCGCTCCGCGTTCTTTCTCAGCGCGGCGAGCAGCCCGACCCACGCCAGGGTGTAGGCGAGCCCCACCAGGAAGGGCACCAGACGGAAACCGAAGTTGTAACCCGGGCGCATGCGATCCAGGTGCCGGAACAGGCGCTCGGGCACTTCCAGCGCCAGGGGCACCCAATAAAACCACGCCACCAGCGCCAGCACGCTGAAGCCGAGCACGGCGAACCAGTACAGGGAATTGGCCGCGCCCCGGCGCAGGGTGTAGATGCCGGCGCTGGCGAGGAGGGCCAGGGGAATCAGCAGCGGCAGGCCTTCCACGTCCCGGGCGCTGGTGGAAAGGCTGGCGCCCACGAGCATTACCAGGAAGGCCACGGCGGGCAGGTGCACGCCGGGATGCCGGAACCCACCCCGTCCCTCGTGCCACAGGGCCCAGACGGCCAGGGGCAGGGCTGGCCAGGCGAACCAGGGCAGGGCCCGCACGTAGAACGAGGCGCTTTCCAGCGTGAGGGACGCCAGTCCCGGAACACGCCCCAGGTCGGCGGCGAGCCAGGCGGAGAAGAGCGCTGGCGAGTGGCGGTACAGAAGGTAGGGCCACGCGATGAGCCAGGGCGCGGCGAAGGCGAGCCCCAGCGCCAGGCAGATGGCCACGTTGCGGGTTCGCCACAGAGGCGAAGCGGCGGCCGCGCACGCCACCACGGCCGCGCTCAGCAGGGGCACCAAGAGCCCCTCCGACATGAAGGCCACGCCGATGCCGGTACCGAAAAGAGCGCCCCCGGCGCCCGGACGCCGCAGCCCCGTCGCTAGCCCGCAGAACGCTACCGCGGCTCCGGCGAGCAGGGCCACGTCGGCGATGATCTGGTGGCCGCGGATGATGAGACCGAAGCAGCCCAGCAGGGAGAGGGCGCTCACCCATCCGTAGCCGCGCCCATAGAACTCCCGCCCGGTGAGCCCGACGAACAAGAACGTGAGGGCCATGAAGAAGCCGGTAGCGAGCCGGGCACCGTCGTGCAGGGGCAGCAGAGGGGAGAAGAGCCGGGCGAAGGCGGCCGCCACCGCGTAGTACAGGGGGGGCTTTTCCAGCACCGGCTCTCCCGCCAGCGTGGGCACCAGCCATTCGCCGGTGCGGATCATGTGGTACACGATGCCGAAGTTTTCCGCCTCGTCGGGCTTCCATGGGTCGTGGCCCAGCAGGCCTGGAAAGATCCACGCCGCGATCACCAGGGCGAAGAGCCACCCAGGATGGGGCGGCTCCTGGACCTTCGCGTACGGCGAGTGGGGGGGGCGGAAGGGCGTCAGGGCCAAGGCGCTCATCCTCGGCGTGGACCCCGGCGCCGGAAGGAGCGCGGGCGGCTTAGCGAATCGTGGGGCGGGCTGGATCCATCGGGGAGCCGCGGATGCCAAGACGGGCGGGGGAAAAGAACGGCCGACGCGGTTGAACCGGAGCGGAGCGGGGCCTCGGGCATGGGGCATATTTTAGCCGCATATCTTCCCGTTGCACCGCTTCGCGCCCGAGGCGGACAGGCAGGACGGCTTTCCTGGGCCCGGCCCGGGCGGGGGAAAGAAGCGGTGCGCGGTCGACGGAACGCCGTGGAGGCGCGAACGCCACCATCGAACGTTCCGCTGGAGCGCTCGAAGAGGAAGTGTTAGCCCGGGCGAATCCGGGCGGAAAACGGCGGGGGCTTAAGTATGAGCCGCGCGCTTGTTGCCGTATTTCTGGCGGAACCTCTCCACCCGCCCGGCGGTGTCCACGATCTTCTGGGTGCCGGTGTAGAACGGGTGGCACGCGGAGCACACCTCCACGTGTAGGTCCCGTCCCAGGGTGGAGCGGGTCTTGAAGGTGTTGCCGCAACTGCAGGTGACCGTGATCTCGGTGTATTTGGGGTGGATCTTTTCTTTCATGGCGCATTCCTTGCCGCACGAACGCCCGGCCGCAGGCGCCCAGAAAAACGCACATTATCTCCTACAAGCCCTTTGCGGACAAGGGCGTGCTCAGGCGAGGCGGCGGATCATCGCCTGGGCGAACTCCGCGGTGGAGGCGCGGCCGCCCAGGTCCCGGGTACGGACGCCGTCCTCGATCATGGTCGCTTCTAAGGCGCGTTTCAAGCGCGACGCCAGGTCGTCGCGGCCCACGTGCTCCAGCATCATGGCGGCAGCCAGCATCTGCGCCACAGGATTAGCGATCCCCTGGCCGGCGATGTCCGGGGCGGAGCCGTGTACGGCTTCGAAGATGGCCGCGTCGCGCCCGATGTTCGCCCCCGGCGCGAGCCCCAGGCCGCCCACCAGGCCGGCGATCAGGTCGGAAAGGATATCCCCGAACAGGTTAGTGGTGAGAATCACGTCGAAGCGCTCGGGATCCAATACCAGTTGCATGGCGCAGGCGTCGATGATACGGTCTTCGACCTGGATCCGGCCTTCGTACTTCGCGCCCACCTCCCGCACCGTCTCCAGGAACAGGCCCGTGAGTGCCTTGAGGATGTTGGCCTTGTGCACGATGGTGAGCTTGCGGCGGCCGTGCTTCAGCGCGTAGTCGAAGGCGAACTGCGCCACGCGCCGGCAGCCCTCCCGGGTGATGATCCCGGAGGAGACGGCCGCGGCCCGCGGGTCGTCGCCCATCGGGATGTAGTGCTCGAAGCCCACGTAGAAGCCTTCGGTGTTCTCCCGCACCAGCACGATGTCCACGCCCTCGTAGCGGCCGCCGGGAAGGAGCGTGCGGGCCGGGCGCACGTTGGCGTAAAGCTGGAACTCCTTGCGCAGTTGCACGTTGACCGAGCGGTAGCCGCCCCCCACCGGCGTCGTGAGCGGTCCCTTCAGGGCGAGCCGGGTGCGGCGGATGCTCTCCAGCGTCTCGGCCGGAAGCGGGTCCCCATGGCCCTCTACCGCCGCCATGCCGGCGAGGCGCCTTTCCCATAGGAAGGGGGCGCCCAGGGCGTCCAGGACCAGGAGCGTGGCGTCGGTGATCTCGGGGCCGATGCCGTCGCCGGGGATCAGGGTGGCGGGGATGCGGTCCATTCCCACGGGTTAAGGGCCTTTCACGGTCGGGGATCTAAGATCTATTGTACTTGACTTGTGGGGTGACCGTGGCGTAGGTCTCGAGGGCGCCGGCCGGCGCCGCCGCCGCGGGCGGCCCAGGCAATCGCCAAAACGCTGCTTTTCTCACACCTAGGCATCATCGTAGGGGCGTCTTCGTGAAATATCCGGGCTAGAAATGTTCGCTTCCATCTTTTCCCTGCTCTTCGGCACCGGCCTCCTGCTGGTCGGCATCGGCTTTTTCTTCACGCTGCTCGGGGTTCGCGCCGGCGTCGAGGGATTTTCCGATGCGGTGACCGGGGCCATGATGTCGTCCTATTTCCTGGGGTTCGTCGCCGGCAGCTATCTGTGCCCGCCGCTCATCCGCAGCGTCGGGCACGTGCGGGCCTTCGCCGCCATGGCGTCCGTCGCCTCCACCATGGCCGTGCTGCACGCCCTCAGCGTGGACCCCGTCACCTGGAGTCTGTTCCGGGCGATCACCGGAGCCTGCATGGTGGGCCTGTACATGGTGATCGAGAGCTGGCTCAACGCGCTCGCCACCAACAAGACGCGGGGCCGCCTGTTTGGCAGCTACATGACCGTCACCCTGGTCACCATGGCCCTCGGCCAGTACCTGCTCCTGGTGGGGGACGTGCGCACCTTCGTCCCCTTCGGCGTCGTTTCCGTCATTCTTTCCTTGGCCCTCGTGCCCATCGTGATGACCAAGGTCCAGGAGCCCAAGCCCGTGGTGACCCCGGTGATCCACCCGGCATCCCTGTTCCGCCGGGTACCCCTCGGCCCGACCGGCGCCCTCGCCTCGGGCCTGCTCAACGGAGCCTTCTGGGGCATGGGCGCCGTGTACGCCTACCGGATCGGTTTTTCCGAGACGGGCGTGGCCGCCTTCGTAAGCACCGCCGTGCTAGGCGGCGCGCTCCTGCAGTTTCCCATCGGGCGCTTCTCCGACAAGCACGACCGGCGGGCAGTGCTTACCGTGGTGAGCGTCCTCGGCGCCGTTCTGGCGTTAGCCGTCTTCACCCTCGCCTACCTATCCCACGCCGCGCTGATCGCCTGCGCTTTTCTCTACGGGGGACTCGCCTTCACCGTATACGGCCTGAGCGTCGCTCACGTGAACGATTTCATGCGGACGGAGGACACGCTGGAAGCCAGCCGGGCGCTGCTGCTCCTGCACGGCATCGGCGCGGTGATCGGGCCGGCCCTGGCGGGCTACCTGATGGACGCCCTCGGTGCGGGAAGCCTGTTCGTCTATTTCGCCGTGGTGCTGCTCCTCCTCGGCGCCTTCGGCTATGCTGAAAGCCGGAGGCCGGCGCCGGAAGGCGTCGCGCCGACCACCTTCATCCCCATGGGCGAGAGCTCGACCGAGGCCCTGGAGATGGATCCGCGCACGGAAGCCGCTCCCGCATCCGGGACGCCGGATTAGGCGCAACGGACTTCGGGCCACGAAGGGCGGCGTTTGTCGGCCGCCGAAGGGAGCAAGCCCGGCTCAGCCGCGGCCGAAGACCTCGAGGCCTGACCTAACCGCGTCTCATCGAATCGAAGAAGTCCGCATTGTTCTTGGTGGCGCGGATTTTATCGAGTAGGAATTCCATTGCCTCGAGGTCGTCCATCGGATAGAGCAGCTTCCTCAGCACCCAGATCTTCTGCAGGATGTCCTGCTTGATCAGGAGCTCTTCGCGACGCGTGCCCGAGCGGTTCACGTTGATCGCCGGGTAGATGCGCTTCTCGTGCATGCGCCGGTCGAGGTGGATCTCCATGTTGCCGGTGCCCTTGAACTCTTCGTAGATCACGTCATCCATGCGGGAGCCGGTGTCGATGAGCGCCGTGGCGATGATGGTGAGGCTGCCGCCCTCCTCGACATTGCGCGCCGCGCCGAAGAAGCGCTTGGGCCGCTGCAGGGCGTTGGAATCCACGCCGCCGGTGAGCACCTTGCCGGAAGCCGGCACCACCGTGTTGTAGGCGCGCGCGAGCCGGGTGATGGAGTCGAGCAGGATCACCACGTCCTTCTTATGCTCCACCAGCCGCTTCGCCTTCTCGATCACCATCTCCGCCACCTGCACGTGGCGCGTGGCCGGCTCGTCGAAAGTGGAGGACACTACCTCGCCCTTCACCGAGCGCTGCATCTCGGTCACCTCCTCGGGCCGCTCGTCGATCAGCAGCACGATCAGGATGACTTCCGGGTAGTTGGCCGTGATGGAGTGGGCGATGTGCTGCAGCATCACCGTCTTGCCGGCCTTGGGCGGCGAGACGATCAGCCCCCGCTGGCCCTTGCCGATGGGGGCGATGATGTCGATGATGCGGCCGGTGATGTTCTCCTCGGCCTTGATGTCCCGTTCGAGCCGCAGCATCTCGGTAGGATGCAGCGGCGTCAGGTTCTCGAACAAGATCTTGTTCTTCGCGTTCTCCGGCGGCTCCCCGTTCACCTTGTCCACTTTCACCAGGGCGAAGTAGCGCTCGCCGTCCTTCGGCGTGCGGATCTCCCCCTCGATGGTGTCGCCGGTGTGGAGGTTGAAGCGCCGGATCTGGCTCGGGCTCACGTAGATGTCGTCGGGGCCGGCCAGGTAGGACATGTCGGGAGAGCGCAGGAAGCCGAACCCGTCCGGCAGGACCTCCAGCGTACCGCTGCCGTAGATGCTTTCGCCCTTGCGGGCCTGGTTCTTGAGCAGGGCGAAAATCAGGTCCTGCTTGCGCAGTCGATTGGCGCCCTCGATCTCGTTAGCGGTCGCCATCTCGACCAGTTCGGTCACTGGTAGACTTTTCAGATCGGACAAATGCATGTAGAACGACCCCGGAAAAACAAGGGAAGGAGAGGATGGGAGGATGCTGCGCCTGGAACCGGTCCGGGTCTTTTCGAATCAAGCTTTTAACTCGGACCGGGAGCCAAGGCTACTCGTATTAAAGGTGGCTGTCAATAAAGGCCGTCAACTGGGATTTGGACAAAGCGCCGACCTTGGTGGCCTCCACGTTTCCGTTCTTGAACAGCATGAGGGTAGGAATGCCGCGGATTCCGTACCGGGGCGGCGTGGACTGGTTCTCGTCGATGTTGAGCTTGGCGACCTTGAGCCGGCCGGCGTACTCCCGGGCCACCTCGTCCAGGATGGGGGCGATCACCTTGCACGGGCCGCACCATTCGGCCCAGTAGTCCACCAGCACCGGGATGTCGGATTTCAAGACCTCCGTCTCGAAGGAATCGTCGGTTACGTAACGTATGTGCTCGCTCATCAGGCCGCTCGGTATTGGATCCAGGGAATTCAAGAGTCGGCAGGACGCCGGATGCAGTGCGTCTCTATCCTAGCCCAAAATCCCCCGGGTTGAGAAGGCTGGCGCGGGGAAGCCCGCCCGCTTTTTGATATGCGTCAAGATTGGGACGGAGCCGCGGCTTTTCAAGGGTCCCGGGAGGATGTCCGCCGGGCCTTTCCTGCTAAAATGAAAATTTGCCTTTTGCGCATGGAAGCCTCCAAGGACCGCCTATGACCTACGTCGTCACCGAAGCGTGTATCAAGTGCAAGTACACCGACTGCGTGGACGTCTGCCCAGTGGATTGTTTCCGGGAGGGCCCCAACTTCCTGGTGATCGATCCCGACGAGTGCATCGATTGCACGCTGTGCGTGCCGGAGTGCCCGGTGGAGGCGATTTATGCCGAGGACGACGTGCCCGAGGACCAGCGGGATTTCATCGCGCTGAACGCCGAGCTGGCGAAGGTCTGGAAGCCGATCATCGAGAAAAAGGATCCGCCGGCGGACGCCGACGAGTGGGCCAAGGTCAAGGACAAGCGAGACCTGCTCGAGCGCTGAGAGGGTGGCCCCCGGAGGGTCGGCGTCTTTCCGCGCTCCGGGGTCGCATCCCTGACAGGGCCCCTGCTCCGCCCTGCGCGCGGATACGCCTCCGCGTGGGCCAAGGTCAAGGACAAGCGAGACCTGCTCGAGCGCTGAGAGGGTGGCCCCCGGAGGGTCGGCGTCTTTCCGC
>NZ_JBQACR010000012.1:0-57988 GCF_051905455.1 Pelomicrobium sp. G1 | reverse complement strand
CCCTGCTCCGCCCTGCGCGCGGATACGCCTCCGCGTGGGCCAAGGTCAAGGACAAGCGAGACCTGCTCGAGCGCTGAAAAGGTGGCGCGCGGAGAGGCGCAGGTCAAGGATCGGCGCGGCCGTTTCGCCCCCCCGAGTCGTCCTCCCGAGCCCCTCGTGACGTATCTGGGCTAGCCCCCTCCTGACCGGTCTTGGCCTCTTCCATGGGCGGTGCCGCGGATTTCCCTTCCCTTTCCCGGGAGGCGCTATGGGATCGGCTCGAGGCGGGGGGCGTCGGGCTCACCGTCAACCGGCGACTCGCCCGATTTCTCAAGGGCGAGTACGACCGCCGGCAGCGGGCCCGGGGCCTGGCGCTCTGGCCGACGCCCCAGATCCTTCCCCTGTCTGCCTGGCTGGAGCGGACCTATGACGAGGCCTCCCTGGACGCCGCCCTCCTGCCCCTCTCTCCCCTGCAGGAACAAGCCCTGTGGGAGCGGGTGATCGGCGAGTCCGAGGCGGCGAGCCCTTTGCTCGAAGTGGCCTCCACCGCGTCCCTGGCCCGGGAAGCCTGGCAGCTTGCCCATGCCTACCGCCTCTGGGAGTCCTTGCAGCGGCAGCCCCTCAACGAGGACGGCCGCGTCTTCCTGGGCTGGGCCAGCCGCTACCGGGAGCTGACTGAGGCGCTCACCGCCCTGGACGCCGCCCGGCTGCTGGACATGCTGGCGGCATGGATACGTGAAGGGCGCGCCACGGTGCCGCGGCAGGCGGTGTTGTGCGGCTTCGAAGAGGTGACGCCCCAGGAGCGGGAGCTGTTCGCGGCCCTCGCGGCGGCGGGGTGCACCCTGGCCGCGCTCTCCTCCCCCGCCCGGGCCGCCCGGGCGGTGCGCGTGGCTTTTCCCGGCACCGGGGAGGAGATCGAGGCGGCGGCCCGTTGGGCCCGGGCCCGGCTCAGCGCTAACCCGCAAGCGCGCATCGGGGTGGTGGTGCCCGATCTCGCGAGGCAGCGCCGGCGGCTGGAGCGGGTATTTGTCCAGGTGATGCGGCCGGCTTCCGGTTTGCCAGGGATTCCCGCTGGAGCGCTGCCGTTCAACGTTTCCCTGGGGGAGCCTCTTTCGGCCTATCCCCTGGTGGACACCGCGCTCGCCGTGCTGGAGCTTCTGGAGGGCGAAGCGGACCTGGAGCGGCTGGGCAGCCTGTTGCGCTCGCCCTTCATCGCCGGGGCAGAAGACGAGCAAGGGCCCCGGGCGGCGCTGGATGCTGCTTTAAGAAGCCGGGGGGAGCTGCGTGTGGATCTGCACAGGCTCCGCCGCCTCACTGGCGGGACGGACTCCCGGGGCGGACCGGCGCCCCATGCGCCGGTCCTCGCCCAGGGGATCGAGGCCCTTCGGGTCATGGCCGGGGAGAATGCGGGAGTCACCCGGACGCCCTCCCGGTGGGCGGAGGTTTTCTTCGCCGCCCTCGCCGCCCTGGGTTTTCCCGGCAGCCGCCCCCTTACCAGCGAGGAATACCAGACCCACGCAAAGTGGCGCGAACTGCTCGCCGCCCTTGCCGCCTTGGATGAGGTCACGCCGCACCTCTCCCTGGCGGCCGCCCTAGCCCGGGTCAAGGGCATGGCGGCCGGCACCCTGTTCCAGCCCGAGTCCCCCGAGGCGCCGGTGCAGATCCTGGGGGTGTTGGAAGCGGCGCCCCTGGCTTTCGACCACCTGTGGGTGACGGGGTTGACCGACGAGAGCTGGCCCCCTTCCCCCCGCCCCAACCCGTTCCTGCCGTTTTCCCTCCAGGCGCGGATGGGGCTGCCCCACGGCTGCGCCGAGCGGGAGCTCACCTTCGCCCAGGGGTTGACGGAGGGTTGGTTTCGCGGGGCAAAGGAGCTCGTGCTTTCCCATCCCCAGCGGGAAGGGGACCGGGACCTGGCCCCGAGTTCCCTGATCGCCGGTGTTCCTGCTATCGATCCTGGTAGTCTGGGACTGACCCGCATCCCCCTTTACGCCGAGGTGATCCACGCCTCGGGACGCTTAGAGCGCTTCGAGGACCTGACCGGGCCGCCCCACCCGCCGGAGCTGCCGGTGCGGGGCGGCACCCGGGTGTTTCGGGATCAGGCCTCCTGTCCTTTCCGCGCCTTCGCCGTCCACCGGCTGGGTTCCCGGGCCCTGGACGCGCCTCAGGCGGGCTTGAGCCCGGCCGAACGGGGCCGCCTCCTCCACGGGGTGTTAGCCCAGGTGTGGCGCACGCTGGGCTCCCGCCGGGGGCTGGAGGCAACGAGCCCGGAGGCCCTTTCCGACCTCCTTCGCGCGGCGGCGGACCAGGCGGTGGAGGCGGCCGCCCGGGAGCGGCTCCAGGCCCTCGGCGGTCGTTATGCAACCCTGGAGAGGGAGCGTCTCGCCCGCTTGGCGGGGGAGTGGCTGGAGATGGAGCGGGGGCGAGGGGACTTCGAGGTGGAGGCGGTCGAGGCCTCGCAAGAGCTCGCCGTCGGCGGGCTCTCCCTCCGGGTCACCCTGGACCGGGTAGACCGGCTGCCGGACGGCCGGCGGGTCATCCTCGACTACAAGACCGGCGAGACTCGTCCCGGCCAATGGGAAGGCGAGCGCCCCGAGGAACCCCAGCTCCCCCTCTATGCCTTAGGCATGAAAGAGCCGGTGGCGGCCGTGGCTTTCGCCCGAGTTCGTCCCGGGGATATGGGCTTTCGGGGCGTGGCGGAGGGGGAGGTGGGTATTCCGGGGGTCGTGGCCCATCCGGACTGGGAAGCCCTCCTGGACGGCTGGCGGCGCACCCTGGAAGCCCTCGCGCAGGCCTTCGCCGCCGGCTTCGCCCGGGTCGATCCCAAGCGCTATCCGGCCACCTGCCGGCATTGCGATCAGGGTCCGTTATGCCGCATCCACGAGCGGGTGGGTCTTGGGCCCACGGAGCCGGAGGAGGGGGATGACTGAGGCGCGACCCATCCCCGACCTCCCCCAGCGCACCGAGGCCCTGGACCCTCAGCGCTCCTTCATCGTCCAGGCCCCCGCCGGATCGGGCAAGACCGAGCTCCTGATCCAGCGCTACCTGGGGCTGCTTGCCGGGGTGGAGGCGCCGGAAGAGATTGTCGCCATCACCTTCACCCGCAAGGCCGCCGGCGAGATGCGCAGCCGGATCCTGAGAGCCCTGAGCGCCGCGCGAGGCCCCCAGCCGGACCCGCCCCACGAAGCCCTCACTTGGCGGCTCGCCCGGGAGGCCATGGCCCGGGACGCCCGGCTCGGCTGGCGGATCGAGGACCACCCCGCGCGGCTTCGCATCCAGACTATCGACGCTTTGTGCGCGTCGCTCACGCGCCAGATGCCCGTATTGTCCCGCTTCGGCGCGCCGCCCGCCATCGTGGAAGAGGCGAGCCACCTCTACCGGGAGGCAGCCCGGGCGACCCTCGCCCTGCTGGAAGAGGACGCTGAGGGCGCGCCCCTGGTGGCGCGGCTTCTCGTGCGCCTGGACAACGACGCCGCCCAGGCGGAAAAGCTCATCGCCTCCATGCTGGCCCGGCGCGATCAGTGGCTGCGCCATGTGGCCTCTGGCGCCCTGGACCGGGCCGGGCTGGAGGCGGCCCTGGCCCGGGCCCGGCTGGAGGGTTTGCGCCGGGTACGGGCCCTGGCCCCGGCGGCCTGGGAGGCGGCCCTTGCCGCCCTGGCCCGGGAAGCGGCGGCGAGTCTGGCGCAAGGGGGCGCCGCTTCCCCCCTCCTCGCCTGCGAAGGGTTGAGCGCCTACCCCCCCGCCGACGAGGTGGGGCTTCCCGCCTGGCTGGGCCTCGCCGAGCTCCTCCTCACCCAGCGGGGCGAATGGCGGCGAAAGGTGACGGAGACGAACGGCTTTCCCCCGCCCGGCAAGGGGAAGAACGCGGACGAGAAGGCGCGGCTGAAGGCGGCCAAGTCCCGCATGGAGGAGGCCCTCGCCGCCTTGGTCCCTTTCGAGGCGTTTCGCCTCGCCCTGGCCGATCTGCGGGCGCTGCCCCCGCCCCGCTACACCGATGCCCAGTGGGAGGCCCTGGAGGCTATCGCCCGGCTGCTGCCCTTGGCGGCGGGAGCCCTCAAGCTGGTCTTCCAGTCCCGGGGGGAGGTGGACTTCACCGAGGTGGCCCAGGCGGCCTTGCGGGCCCTAGGGGACGAGGAGACGCCCACCGACCTGGCCCTGGCTCTGGACTACCGGGTCCGACACCTGCTGGTGGACGAGTTCCAGGACACCTCCCTCGCTCAGTTCGAGCTCCTGCGCAAGCTCACCGCCGGGTGGGAACCCGGCGACGGGCGCACCCTGTTCGCCGTAGGGGATCCCATGCAGTCCATCTACCGTTTCCGGGAAGCGGAGGTGGGTCTCTTCCTTCGCGCCCGCCGGGAGGGGATCGGGTCCCTCATCCTCACGCCCGTCACCCTGTGCACCAATTTCCGAGCGAGCCCGGGTCTCGTGGAGTGGGTCAACCGGGCCTTCGCCCAGGTGCTGCCGGACGCGGAGGATCCGGCGACCGGGGCGGTGCCCTTGGTCCCTTCCGTCCCTCGCCCCGACTGGATCGCCGGCGCGGGCGGAAATGAAAACCGGGAGCCTGCGGTCACCGTGCACCCCTCCTTCAGCCCGGATCGAACCGAAGAAGCGGCCAAGGTGGTGGCACTGGTGCGCTCGGCCCGGACGGAGGATCCCGCCCAGACGGTGGCCATCCTGGTGCGCAGCCGGGGCCACCTGAACCGCATTGTGCCAGCCCTGCGGGAAGCGGGGCTGCGCTTTCGCGCCATCGAGATCGAGCCGCTGGGGGACCGGCCGGTGGTGCAGGATCTCTTCGCCCTGACCCGCGCCCTGGTCCATCCCGCCGACCGGGTGGCGTGGCTGGCGGTGCTGCGAGCCCCCTGGTGCGGCATGACTCTCTCGGATCTCCACGCCCTCGTTGGTGACGCTCCCGAAGCGGACGTGTGGTCCCTCCTCCAGGACCCGGCACGTCGAGAGAGGCTCTCCCCGGACGGCCGCCGGCGGCTGGAGCGGGTGCTCCCGCCTCTCGCCCACGCCAGGGCGAACGCCCGTCGGGGCAGGTTGCGGGACCGGGTGGAAGCGGCCTGGCTCGCCCTGGGCGGGCCGGCGTGTCTGGAAGCGCCGGCCGACCTGGAGGATGCCCAGGCCTACCTGGACTGCCTGGAGGGGCTGGAGCAGGGAGGTGATCTCCCGGACCTCTCCTCCTTGGCCGAGGCCTTGGACCGGCTCTTCGCCGCCCCTGACGTGGCGGCCGACGAACGGCTCCAGGTGATGACCATCCATAAGGCCAAGGGGCTCGAGTTCGACACGGTGATCGTGCCCGGATTGGGAGATCCTCCCCGGCAGGAGGAACGGCGGCTCATGCGGTGGATCGTGCGGCCCCAGCCCGCGGGCGGGGCGGATCTGCTCCTCGCCCCCATCCGGGAGGCGGGGGCCGAGCAGGACCCGATCTATGCCTACATCGCCCGGCTCGACCGGGAGCGAGAGCTGTTCGAGGCGGGCCGGCTCCTGTACGTGGCGGCGACCCGGGCGAAGCGCCGGCTCCATCTCCTGGGCCGGGCGCCGCTCAAGGGCCGGGAAGGGGTCTGGGAAGTGGGGGAGCCGGCCCAGGGGAGCCTCCTCGCCCGTCTCTGGCCGGCGGTGGCCCAGGAATACCGGCGTGCCGCGAGCCTCCTCCCGCCCCCGGCGCCGGGAGAGGACCGGACCCGAGAGGCAGGGGCTTCCGTGCCCATCGATCCCCTGTCTCGGCGGCTTAAGGCGGAGTATGTCCTGCCGCCGCCACCCCCCGCCGTGGCTTGGGAGCGGCGGCCGGCCGCCCATGCCGTGGTGGAACCGGTGGAATTTTCCTGGGCGGGGGAAAGCGCCCGCCACGTGGGCACGGTGGTGCACCGCTGGCTCCAGCGCATGGGAGAGGAGGCCCTGCAAGGCTGGAGCGAGGAACGGGTGCAAGGGCTCCTCCCCGCCTACCGGGCTGAGCTCGCGCGGCTCGGGGTGCCGCGGGAGGATCTGGATCGGGCCGCCCAGCGGGTGGCCGCCGCGCTCACGCAAACCCTCGCCGACCCGCGGGGCCGCTGGCTCCTGGGCCCCCACCGGGAGGCCCGCTGCGAATACCGGCTGACGGGTCTGCTGGACGGGGAGCTGGTGGACATCGCCATCGACCGCACCTTTGTGGACGAGGAGGGGGTGCGCTGGATCGTGGATTACAAGATCGGGGTGCACTTGGGCGGAGACGTGGAAGCGTTCCTGGACCGGGAGCGGGAGCGCTACCGGCCCCAGTTGGAGCGCTACACACGGCTTCTGGCGGCGGCAGGCCTCGCGCCCATCAGGCGGGGCCTGTACTTCCCCCTGCTCAAGGGATGGCGGGAGTGGTGAGCGGTCCGGAAAAAAGCCCCCTTCGCCCCCGGGGCATGCTCCGGATTTCCCGCGAGCTCGCCGTTCCTGAGCAGGAGATCGAGTGGAAGGCGGTACGTGCCCAGGGAGCGGGCGGGCAGAACGTGAACAAAGTGGCCTCCGCCGTGCATCTGCGCTTCGACATTCGCGCCTCTTCCCTTCCCGAGCCTTGCAAGGCGCGGCTGTTCCAGCTCGATGACAAGCGCATCACAAAGGAGGGGGTGATCGTGATCAAGGCCCAGCGGCACCGAAGCCGGGAAAAGAATCTGGAGGAGGCCCTGGACCGGCTCAAGGCCCTGATCCGCGGCGCGGCGGTCCCGCGCCGCCCCCGCATCCCCACGCGGCCTCCCTTGAGCGCCGAAGCGCGGCGCCTCGAAGCCAAGAAGAAGCGCTCCCTCGCCAAGGCGCTGCGGAAAAGAGTGACGGAGTGACTTTAGGCTTGGGCTCCAGCGCCGGCGCACCCATATAACCAAGTGGAAAGGAGCCAATTGCCATGAGAACCCATCTTTCCTTTCATCGCATCGGGGAGCCGAGCCGCCCCCGGTTGCAGCAGATGTTCGGCGAGCGGGCGGCGGAACTCGAGGGCCGCCTCAAGGATTTTCCTCCCGATCTGGTCCATCTCGAGGGGCGGGTCGAAAAGAACCCCAATCACCAGCTATACCGGGCGAGTTTGCGGCTCAAGCTGCCTTCCACGGTACTGGCCGTCGCGGAAGAGGGGCACGATCTTGCGGCCGTGATGGCCGAGGCGTTCGAAGAGCTTTTCCGTCGCACCGACAAGCACCTGGCCCGACTGCGACGGGAGCCCTTGTGGAAGCGTCCAGAGCGGCGCGAACGGCTGCGCTTGCTGGTCAAGAGCCCTCTGGAAGCCGAGGAGCAGGAGCGGCGACGACTATATTTTGACCTGATCCGATCCCACCTGGACGCCCTTTACGGCTTTGTCCAGCGGGAACTGCTCTACCTTGAGAGCACGGGGGCACTGGGGCCGGGAGAGCTGAGCGTGGAGGACCTGGTGGACGCGGTGGTCCTGCGGGGGCTGGAGGTGTTCGAGCAGCGGCCCCACCGCCTGACGGTTTCCCAGTGGCTCATTTCCCTCGCCGTGCAGGTCGTCGCCGAGGAGGTGGAGCGGTTGCGCCGGGAGCGGGCGGTGGAAACCTTGTCCCTGGAGGGGCCACCGCCCCAGCCGGCGGAAGAGCCGACCCGCCGGGACGAGGAGCGCTTCGATTACTGGGAGCCGGAAGAGCGGCTGCGGCTGGAGGACCTGGTGCTCCTCGAGGACGCGCCTACCCCTGAGCAGGCCCAGGTGCGCCGGGAAATGCAGCTTGCGCTGCAGCGGGCCATCGCCGCCCTGCCCCGGGCGTGGCGGCAAGCGGTGGTGCTCACCACGCTAGAAAGCTTGACCCCGGGGCTGGCCGCCGAGGTCCTGGGAATAAATGAACTCGCCCTCCAAGAGGGCCTCGCCCACGCTTACGCGTTTCTGCGGGAGAAGCTCAAAGACGCGGGTTTTTCTGCGGAGGACGCCGGTCCGACCCTGGAGGAGATGATCGCCCCTACCGCGCCGCTGCCCATGCCAGCGTCCCAGCGGGAAGCCATCGCCGAAGCCTTGACGGAGGAGGCGACCGGAGCCCCCGGGGCGGGTGAAGCCGGGTAGGACAGGCCGCTTCTCGAATCAGGGAAGCTGGATTTTCCCGCCACCAGGAAGACCTCCTGGGAAGCCGCCGGGACCAAGGCCGCCGCTTCCCAGCCCCCCGCCGCCGAGCCCGCCTGCTCCGCCCCGAGGAATGACCAGGGAAGAAGCGGCCTGGCGGCGCAGCTCTTCCAGCTCCCGCATGGCCTGCTCCAGGGCCTTCTTGGCCGCGGGTCCGTAGTGCTGGACGGCCTCGGCCAGGGTGGCCGCCTCGATCTCGAAGCTCAAGGGAAGGGCGCCCACCGAGGTGAGAAGCTGGGCTTCTCCCACGTAAGCCACTTTGCGTGCGAGATCCGTCGAACCGTCGCTCTTGATGGGGGTCAGCACTCGGATCGTTCCAACCTTGCGGTCGGTGACAATCTCTTCCCGGTAGAGGTTGGCCCCGTCCATTTTCGCTTCCGGGAGCCTGTCGTCGTGTCTATCAGCCATGGTAGTCAGATAAGATGTTGATCCAAGATGAAAGGTTAACAGAGAAAGCCTTCCGCTTGCGAGCTTGCATGCTGGCGCTTTTTGGCGACAAGGAGACTTCATGTGTCGTTGTTCGGCGACGGTTTGCGGGCGGCAGCGCTTCACCGAGTCGGGGAGACCTGGAAGTAACGATGTGTTCCAATAGAGAATTGTTTTCATCGGCACAAACATTGCATTCTTTCTTTCAAGCCGGCCCGTTACGCCCCACTTTTGGCGAGCGGAATCCGAGCGAGGAGCTTTGCCCAAGCGTAATTGTTAGCTGACCATCGGAGGAGTTGCCATGAGCAAGTCCCTGCAGCACAGACTCCTGCTTGCCACGTCCGCGAGCGCCCTTGCCTTGACCCTGAGCCTGGCGCCGCTTTCCTTCAACCTCTCGACCCTGTCCCTGGATCACGCCCTGGCCATCGCTGATGGTGGCGGAGGCGGTGGCGGTGGCGGCGGTGGCGGAGGCGGTGGCGGTGGCGGCGGTGGTGGAGGCGGTGGCGGCGGTGGAGGAGGCGGTGGCGGCGGTGGAGGAGGCGGTGGCGGCGGTGGCGGCGGTAGTGGAGCCGGCACCGGTGCCGGAAGCGGCTCCGCCGACGGAACCGCTGCCGGGGGTGGAGGTGGCGGCAGCGGGGGCGGTGCCGGCGGCGACGGCGCCACGTCTTAAGCCCATTTCCCGTCCCTCACCGATACGCTTGAAATCCCCAGAGTTCCGGGCGGGAAAGAGCCCCGTCCGGAGCGCTTTTCCTTCTTCGCCGAGGAGGCGTTTCGCATGGCGTTGCGCTCGGCAGTTTTCCTCTCGATCGTCCTGGCCGCAGCCGTCCCCCCCGGATTGGCGGCCGAGTTCCTGCTGCAAGTCACGGGCGGCGAGTCCACGAGTTTCAGCGGCGCCTACGAGCTGGTGGAGGCGGACGGGAGCGTCGCCTCCGTGCGGATCGAAGGGACGGTGCCCGCCCATTACCGTTTCAACGGGCGCGCCGTCTCCCTGCGCCTGAACGCGGCGGGCGGTTCGTTGACCGCCCACCTCTACCAGGATGGCCGCCTGGTGGGACAGGGCATGGCGAGCGGCGACCGGGGACACGTGGCCCTCTCCGCCGGGGCGGCCCCCGGAGGCAAGGGCCGGGGCTACGGCTACGGCGGAGCGCCCGGGCGCTGAGCGCGGCCGTCTTTTCAGCCCGCCGCCCGCCGGTAGGACACCAGCTCCTTGCGCCCCGGATCCTTGCCCGTGGTGATGCGCAACACGTACAGGTCGATGCTGGGGGCGTAGAAGTAGGTGCGCAACTGCCCCGCGCGGTAGCACATTACCCGGTAGGTATCGAACGTGCCCGCCGCCACGGTGATGCGCTCTTCGGAAGGCACGGTGCAGGTCCAGTGCACGGTCCAGCCCCCGGACTCCCGGGAGCTTTCCCCCCTGGCCGTGTAGCGCACCACGTTGCCCACCCGCAAAGGGAAGAGGCTTCCGTAGTTCCCCGTGAAGGCCTGACGGCCCGAGCCGTAAGCGGCGGTGTCGCTCCACTCCGCGGTGTTGAACATGGTCCCGCTCACCGTGGTCCAGGTGGCGCCGGTGGGCAGGCGCCAGGTCACCTGATCGCCCCGCACCTCCGTGACGGTCTCGCTCTGCTGGACGCCGGTCCCGAAGCGGAAGAGGTAGACGTCCCCCGGACGCAGCGACGGCGGCCCCGCCGCCGGCAGACGCTCCGTCAGGGGCGCCGCGTTGAGCTCGGGATTTCCTCCCAGGCCGAGATCGGTGCGCAGGGTTTGTACGGTGGCGCACCCGGCCAGGATGACCGCTAGCCCGTACGCGGGAACGAACATCAGGCGTTTCTTCGGTTTCACTGAGCCTTCCTTGCGTCGTAACCCGGTTTCCTGTCGTTCAGATTCCGGCTTTCGAGTCATGCATCAAGCGGGGAGAGCCGCTCCAGCAGGGTGGGTAGCAGTTCCGCCACCGTCGGATGGATGCCCATTGCCCGCTGAAGCGTCGTGTAGGGGATGCCTACGTTCATCGCCTGGATGAATACGTGGATGACCTCGTCGCCCTCGATGCCGAAGATGGCGGCGCCCAGGATCCGCTTCGACTCCGCGTCCACCAGCACCTTCATGAATCCGTCGGTCTCGCTCCGTTCCCGGGCCCGGGCGACCCGCTTCATGGGCATGGTGGCCATGAGCGCCCGGCGTTTCGAGGCGCGTACCTCCGCCTCGGTGGCGCCCACGCGCCCGAGGGGCGGGTCCACGAACAAGGCGTAGGCCGGCACTCGGTCGCTCACCCGGCGCCGCCCGCCGTCGAGTACGTTGGCGGCCACGATCTCGTAATCGTTGTAGGCGGTGTGGGTGAAGGCGCCCCGGCGGTTCACGTCGCCCAGGGCCCAGACGCCCGGGGCGGAGGTTTGCAGGCAGTCGTCCACCTCGATGTAGCCCTGGGCGTCGGTGCGAACGCCGGCCCGCTCCAGCCCGAGATCGTCCGTGTTAGGACGCCGCCCGGCGGCCACCAACAGGTGGGAACCCGTGATCCGGGGGCCCTCCCCTTCGCAGCGCACGCCGAGCTGGACGGCGGCCCCGCGCTTCTCGACCGCGACGCATTCCGCCCCGGTGTGGATCGTGACACCCTCCCGCTCCAGCACGGCGCGGATCGCGTCCGAGACATCGGGATCTTCCCGCGGCACGATCCGCGGCGCCATCTCGATCACCGTCACTTCGGCGCCGAAGCGCCGGTGCACTTGGGCGAACTCCAGGCCGATGTAGCTTCCGCCCACGATTACCAGGTGCTCGGGCAGGAAGTCCACGTCCATCATCGACGAGCTGGTGAGATAGGGGACCTGGTCGAGACCTTCGATCGGCGGCGCGGCGGGGCGGCCTCCCACGTCGAGGAAGACGCGCTCCGAGGCCAGGCACTCGCCGTTCACTTCGAGGGTGCGCTCGGCGACGAATCGCGCGTGACCCCGGATCACGGTGAGCCCTTTCGTTTCCCCCAGCCACCCGGCGAGCCCCTGGCGCGACTGCCCCACGACCGCGTCCTTGCGCGCTTTTACCGCCTTCATGTCCACGCCGATGGGGCCGGCCTGTACCCCGAAATCGGCGGCCCGCCGGGCGAGGTAGGCGACCCGGGCGCTCGCCACCAGCGTCTTGGTGGGCGTGCAGCCCGTATTGACGCAGGTACCGCCCAGGTGGCCCCGTTCGATGATGGCGGTTTTGTATCCCGCCTGGGCGAGGCGCACGGCGAGGGACGGGCCCGCCTGGCCGGCCCCGACCACGATGGCGTCGAAATGGGTGGACATGGTCTTTCCTCCCTGTGGGACCGAGGCGTTTCCTTGGACAAAACCCGGGCAAAAAAGGGCGCGCGCCGGGCTCATCCGGGCGGAAGCGCCCGGGCGTCATAGGCGGCCCGTGTAAGCGGAGGGCCGCGACCTCCGCCTCGTCTAGAAGGCCGCCGTGGAGAAACGGGCGTAGCGGGCGTGGGGCAGGAGCCGCATGAAGTCCTCCCGCCGCACGTGGATCAGCTCCTCGTGGTCGCCCGCTTCGAAATAGATGTCCGATTCGCCCATCAGCTCGTCATCCACCACCACGGTGAGGCCGTAGGCTTCGCCCAGGGGCGGGATGGCGCCCACGTCGCAATCGCGGAACAGGTTCGCGATCTCCTGCTCCGTGGCGAGCCCGAGCCGGCGGCCCAGCTCCCGCCGCAGAGTTCCCAGGTGCACGTGCCGGTCGGCGGGCAGCACCGCCATCACGTAGCCTTGCTCGTCCTCCAGCAGGACCGCCTTGGCGACCCGGTGGGGGGATACGTGGGCGGCGGTGGCGGAGCGGATGCTGGACCCGGTCCGCATGTGAGGCAGCACGTCGTAGGGAACATGCTGCTCTTTCAAGTACTTCTCTACGGTCGTGGCGATAGCCATGGGGGGTCCTCCTCTCGGGACTCGGATGCTCTCAATATAGCCCGGCCGGCGGGCCTTGGCAGGGTCCCGGGCTTAAACTAGGGCCCCCGCCGGGGTTCTCATTGGGATTAGAATTGGGAAAATCGCCACTGCAGGTTCTTTCCCCCGGCCCGTTTTGGGCCCTTTGTCCGTTCACCGAGACCGACTGGAAAGGAGGCTCCCATGGCAGGAAAAAAGATCCTCATGATCGTGGGCGACTTCAGCGAGGATTACGAGGTGATGGTGCCGTTCCAGGCCCTCAAGATGGTGGGCCATGAGGTCCACGCGGCCTGCCCCAACAAGAAGTCCGGAGAGACCATCGTCACCGCGATCCACGACTTCGAAGGCCAGCAGACCTACAGCGAGAAGCGGGGCCACAATTTCGCGCTGAACGCCACTTGGAGCGAAGTGAAGCCGGAAAGCTACGAGGCCCTGCTGCTCGCGGGGGGACGGGCGCCGGAGTACCTGCGGCTGGACCCGAGCGTGATCAAGGCAGTGCAGCATTTCGCCCAGGCGGGCAAGCCCATCGCTGCCATCTGCCACGGCATCCAAATCCTGACCGCCGCCGACGTGGTGAAGGGTAGAAAGCTCACCGCCTACCCGGCGGTGAAGCCGGAGGTGGTGAGCGCCGGCGGCACTTGGGTCGATACCAGGATCGACGGCGCCTGCGTGGACGGGACCCTGGTAACCGCGCCGGCATGGCCAGCTCATCCGGCCTGGCTCGCCGAGTTCTTGAAAGTACTAGGTACCCGCATCGAGCACGGCGAGCTGAAAGCGGCGGCGTAGCCCTTGCGCGGTTTTTCCTCCTCGAGGCGCTCTCCTGGATTGCGCCGCGGAAGGAGAGCACCGACCGGGAGCCGCTTCTAGGATGGAAGACTGCGCTACGCACGTCGCGGGTAAACCTATGGCCGTGAGGGCGCGCTCTTGTCCGGTATGGCGAGGGCGCGGGACAGTTGGCCGCGCGAGACGTATCCTGCCCGAGGCTGAAGGATGCCAGGCTTGCCTCCGCTATGGAACGCTTTGTCCTTGACACCAGCGTTTTTACCAACCCGGAAAGCTACGCCCAGTTCTCGCCGGAACCGGGGGAGGCGCTCCGGTTGTTCCTGGCCCTCGCGCGCCGGACTGGCGCCGAGTTCTACATGCCGGTGTCGGTGTACGAAGAGTTGCGTCACCTGCGCGCCGTCGACGCGATCGCGCCCCAGTTCGAACTGGCGGTGCGCATCCGTAGTCCGCGCAAGCACGAGCTGCAGATTCCGGCCAACGTGCTCTACGAGTTCATCGACGAGGTGCGGCACCGCATCGACCGGGGTCTGCGCATCGCCGAGGAGTACACGCGGCGCGGTCGCGAGGCGCTGACCGCCGAGGACGCGGGTCTCATGATCGCGCGGCTGCGGGAGCGTTACCGGGAGGCGCTGCGCCGGGGGATCATCGACAGCCGGGAGGACGCGGACTGCCTGCTTCTTGCCTACGAGCTGGATGCCAGGCTGGTCTCGGCGGACGAGGGCCTGAGGACCTGGGCCGACAAGGTGGGTGTCAAGTTGGTGCTGCCCCAAAACCTGCGGGGCATTCTGGACGCCTTAATCGAAGGCGAGTCTCCCGCCTAGCAGGTTGTTGAGCGTGCCGCTAGTGATCGGGTAGATCCGGTCGAACTCCAACACCCAGTAGACTCCTTCCCGGCGCAGTTCCCGCGCGAGCACCTGGACCTGGCGGCCCGACTCGCGAGCCAGGTGTTCGATCAGCCGTTCGGCGACGTCGGGGCTGCGCAGGCGGCAGCGGTAGCGGCGCAGCACCTTCTGCTCGCTCCGCTGCAGGCGGATGGCTTCTTGAAGCCCGTCGAGCAGCGACGCGCCGACGGCTTCGCCCAGGCGCTTCGCCTGCTCGAGCCCGTGTTCTTCAACGAATACGGCGAGTTGCAACAGGCGGTTCACGAAATACTCAGGCGGCAGATCGAGCAGCACCCGGGCGCCAAGGCGCAGGTCCTGGATACAGGCGGCGGCGGTGGTGTACTTGGCCCGGTGATCTCGGGGGGAATCCTCCTTGAACACCACGCCTTCGCGCCCTTCCTCGCTCAGGCGCACCAGGATCGCGCCGATTGCCTCCAGGTCGCCAGCGGTGTAGCGCCCGAAGCGTTCTACCGCCGGTAGCCCATAGTGCTCGATAAGGGTCTGCTTTTCCCCGTAGGGGACGAAACCGGGCGAGCCGACCCGCATCAGGTCGAACACGAACAGGCGCACGTCCTCGCCGACGAACGGCGGGCTCGCTTCGTTATATGGGTTTTCCGGGCCGGCCACTTCGGCGCACACCACCAGCTCGGGGTGATCCTCGAACACGGCGAGGCTCATGAGGTCCGGCAGGCGATCGGTGGTGAACGGGCACACGAAGCCACCTCGGGTCAGGGCGACGACGCGATCCCGCACGCGCACGATCCGCACGTTGTAGCCGTCGATTTTTTCCTCGATCCAGAAGGGCGCCTGGAACTGCTGTCCCAAACCGGGGCCCAGGGCCACGACCCGGCCGATATGGGGATAGCCATACACCACGATGTTCCCGTCGAACATCACGGTCCCGCGCGGTATCCCTTTCAGGTCGTCGTAGACCCGAAGGTAGCTGAGTTCTCCGGTGCTCACCTCGACGGCTTTGCCTTCATCGAGGGCTCTTTGGATCTCGGGATTGGACATGACGCGACCGATACGGGCTTCAATGGGATTTTAGGGCAGGGCTCGGTCCCCGCGCTGTCCCTCGCTTGCCGGACTACCAGTCGCTGCGTCGGTTCAGCGCCCGGAGCCAGGGGGCGAAGGCGGCGCTCCAGGGATTTGGGTTAGACTTCTAAGCTTGCGCAGCCCCCGGGGCTTCCCTGGGTTTAAGAGAACGGTCTTATTGCCGTGTTCATTCCCGTCGGCGATTATCCCAATCCTCGCGGCTTGCCGGTGATGACGATCCTGCTCATCGCCGCCAACGTGGCTGTGTTCGTCCTGATCTCCCTGCCCCTCTCTGTCTCGCCGGTCTCCCTCCACGATCCGCGCCTGCCCGAGTATCTCGACCTGGTGGCGAGGGCCATGCCAGGCGGGGTCTCCCTGGAGGCCTTCGCGCGCCGGATCACCGCCTACGATCTCCTGGTGTTCGAGTACGGTTTCCGCCCGGATCGCCCCAGCCTGCTCACCCTATTCACCTCCATGTTTCTCCACGGCGGATTCTTCCACCTGGCGGGCAACATGCTGTTCCTGTGGATCTACGGCGACAACGTGGAGCATCGCCTGGGGACGGTTCCGTTCCTGTTCTGGTACCTGGTCACAGGGGTCGCCGCGACCCTCACCCATGCTCTCATCGCCCCCGGTCCCCCGCTGCCCCTGGTGGGGGCCTCGGGCGCCATCTCGGGGGTGCTGGGCTTCTATTTCCTCCTGTTCCCGGGCCATTTCGTGCGGGTGTTGCTGCTGCTCTTTCCCTTTTACGTGGGAACGGTCATGATCCCGGCCCGCATCGTGCTCGGGCTCTACCTGGTGGTGGACAACCTGCTGCCCCTGATCCTTACGCCCGCCGGGCCGGTGGCCCACGGCGCCCACATCGGGGGTTTCGTCGCCGGGTTGGCGGTGGCGGCCTGGTTGCGCTTCGGGAGAAAGTAAAATGGCGCCGCGGCTATCCAAAGGGGAAAGACCATGACCGAGATCGACGCCCGCACGGGCACCCTGGCGCCCAGCGACAGCCTGGTGCGCCTGACCCACGTGATCTACGCCCTGCACGCCTTCAGCGCCGTGACCGGGCTCGTGGGCGCCGCCTTCGTCGTCACCGCATTTCTCACCGGCTGGCCCTCCATCATCGCGGTGATCATCAATTACGTGAAGCGGCCCGACGTGCGGGGGTCCTACCTGGAATCCCACTTCCGCTGGCAGATTCGCACCTTTTGGTTTGCCCTGCTCTGGGTGCTGGTGGCGCTGTTGCTCTGGGCGACCCTGCTGGGCATCCCCCTGGCCCTGGCCATCCTGCTGATCACGGGGCTGTGGGTGCTCTACCGCATCATCCGCGGCTGGCTGCGGCTCGTGGACCGCAAGCCCATGCCTTTGTGATGGGGGAAACGGGCACCGTCCCCCGGGTGGAAAAAATCGTCTCCGGGGGGCAGACGGGCGCGGACCGGGCGGCCCTGGATTGGGCCCTGGCCCGCGGGGTGCCCTGCGGCGGCTGGTGCCCGAAGGGACGGCGGGCGGAGGATGGCGTGATCGACGCCCGCTATCCCCTCACCGAGACCCCTTCGGCCGACTATGCCCAGCGCACCGAGTGGAACGTGCGCGACGCCGACGCCACGGTGATCTTTTCCCTCGCCCCGGTTCTTTCCGGCGGATCCAGGCTTACCCAGGAGCTGGCCGAACGGCTGGGAAAACCTTGCCTGCACCTGCACCCCGGCCTGGGCGCGCCGGCGCTCCTCGCCGATTTTCTGCGCCGGCACCGGGTGAGGGTGCTCAACGTAGCGGGCCCTCGCGCGTCCAACGAGCCGGGGGTGTACCGCTACGTGCAACAGGTCCTCGATGCCAGCGGCATCGCAGGCGGGAACGCGGCGCCGGCCCCGGGCGGCGAAGGAACGACCAGGAGAAAAACCACCACGAGAGCGCGGCGATGATCGACCCCCGCTTCAGCTTGGCTTCGCCTGCCTGCGCCGGTGGGCGGGAATGCCAGCGCGGGCGCTCGCGCGCGCCTGCGCGGCGATGAAGTCGGCCAGCAGCTCGAAGTCCCGGCGCCGCGGGGTGGTGCGGCGGGCCGCCAGCGCCACCGTGCGGGAGGGCACTTGGGCGGCGAAGGGCCGGGCGGTAAGCCGCGTGCCCTTGAGCAGGCCCGCCTTGAGGGTCATCTCGGGAAGCAGGGTGACGCCGAGCCCGCCTTCCACCATCTGGATGAGGGTATGCAGGCTGGTGGCCTCCACCCGGGAGCCCGAGCGGGCGCCGCGGGCGCCGCAGGCTTCGATGGCGTGGTTCCGCAGGCAGTGGCCTTCCTCCAGCAGCAGCACGGCATCGGGATCGATGTTTTTCACCGCCACTGCCTCCGCCCGGACGAGGGGATCGTCCTCCCGGGCGACGAACCAGAACTCGTCCACGAAGAGTTCCCGCACCAGCATGTCCCCGGTGTCGTAGGGCAGGGCGATCAGGGCGAAATCCAGCCTTCCCGCCTGCACCTGCTCCAGCAGCCGCTCGGTGAGGTCCTCCCGCAGGTAAAGCTTGAGGGACGGGTAGGCCTTGCGCAGGGGCGGCAGCAGCCTGGGCAGGAGAAACGGGGCGATGGTGGGGATGGCCCCGAGCCGCAGGGGACCGCCCAAGGGCTCCCCCGCCCGGCGGGCGATGTCCGCCAGGTCCTGGGCGGCGGCGAGCAGCGCCCGGGCCCGGGCCACCACCTCCTCGCCCACGGCAGTGAGCCGCACGTGGCGCTTGTCCCGCTCCACCAATTGCACCCCCAGGACGTTCTCCAGTTCCTTAAGGCCGGCGGACAGGGTGGACTGGGTGACGTGCTGGGCCTCCGCCGCTTCGCGGAAATTGAGCCGGTCGGCGAGCTCCACCAGGTAGCCCAACTGGCGCAGGGTGGGGAGGGCAGGCATGGAGGCACCTTTAGATCGATTTACACGATCAGTGTAAACGAATTTTATCATTGGATCGATCATAAAGGATGGGGCACACTGGGCGCCGTGTTCAACCGACAACCGCTCAAGGAGGTCATGACATGCTGACGATTGGCGACCGCATTCCCCCGTTCGACGTTCAGGCCGTCGTGTCCATCGAGGATGACAAGGCCTTCGCCCGCGTGACCGACCAGTCGGACGAGGGCAAGTGGAAAGTTATCTTCTTCTGGCCCAAGGACTTCACCTTCGTATGTCCCACCGAGATCGCCGCCTTCGGCAAGCTCGCGGGCGAATTCGCGGATCGGGACGCGGTGATCTACGGCGTATCCATCGACAGCGAATACGTGCATCTCGCGTGGCGCAAGTCCCACCCGGATCTCAAGGACCTGCCGTTCCCCATGCTGGCGGACGTGAAGCGGGAGCTGTCCCAGGCGTTCGGCGTTCTGGACAAGCGGGAAGGCGTGGCGCTGCGGGCCACCTTCATCGTCGACCCGCAAGGCGTGATCCGCTTCGCTTCGGCCCACGACCTGAACGTGGGCCGTAACG
This sequence comes from Pelomicrobium sp. G1, assembly GCF_051905455.1. Taxonomy (NCBI): domain Bacteria; kingdom Pseudomonadati; phylum Pseudomonadota; class Hydrogenophilia; genus Pelomicrobium; species Pelomicrobium sp. G1. The sequence continues at coordinate 39,462 of NZ_JBQACR010000012.1, read as the reverse complement.
TGGACGAAGTGCTGCGCACCCTGGATGCCCTCCAGACCGACGAGTTGTGCCCGTGCAACTGGAAGAAGGGCGACCCGGTGCTCAAGGCCGCATGAAGTGCGTCGGGACCTTCGATCGAAGAAAGGAGTCTTCCATGACGATTCAGACCCTGAAAGACCGGCTGCCGGATTACGCCAAGGACCTGAAGCTGAACCTGGGCACGCTGGCCGCCGAGACGGCGCTCACCGAGGCCCAGAAGGCCGGCGCCTTCATCGCCACCGCCCTCGCCTCACGGGAGCCTCAGGTGATCGAGGCCGTGGCCGCCGAGTTCGCCCCGAGGCTCACCGCTCGGGAGCTCGCCGCGGCCAAGGCCGCCGCTGCCCTCATGGGCATGAACAACGTGTATTACCGGTTCCTGCACCTGGTGGAAAACCCGGAATACGGGAGCCTCCCGGCGAAGCTGCGCATGAACGCCATCGCCACCCACGGGATCGCCCGGGAAACCTTCGAGCTTTGGTGCCTGGCGGTCTCCGCAGTGAACGGCTGCGGCGCCTGCCTCGCCGCCCACGAAAAGGTGGTGCGGGAGGCGGGGCTCACGCCCGAGCAGGTGCAGGCCGCGGTGCGCATCGGCGCCGTGGTGCACGCCGTGGCGGTGGTGTTGGAGGGAGAGGCGGCCCTGTCCAAGAGGGCGTTGGCCCAGGCCGCTTGAAGGTGCACGAAAGACTCCCCGGGGCGGCCGCAGCGGTACGGCGCTCCGGTTTTTTTTCTGGGCAATGGGCCGGCGCCGCGGCGGGGCGAGGGTGAAACCCTGGGCCCGAAGCGCAACGGGACCGCCGTCCGTGCTGTCTAATTTGATGTGAAGAAAAAGGTATTGGATGAACGGGAGGGGAAAAGCCGGATGGCGTGTCCGGCCCGACGGTGACGGCCCGCGAGCCCGGGCTTTCGCTTCTCTCAGCCGAGCCCTATGCAAATCCATGACATCCCTTTGATGGTCCTTTCCGAACGCCAGGAGAATCGTGTCGGCGGCCCGGAAGCGCCCGACGCACCGCCACCGGGGGCGCCCGGCGACCGGGGGAGCGGCAAGTGGCCCGCCGATCCGATCCTGGGGGAGGCCATGGCGCGGATCCGGGGCCTGGCGGAAGACGAGCTTGCTCGGGGCGGGGAGCCCAAGGCGGCGACGTATTACGACGTGCTGGCCACGCGGCTCGAGAACGAGGTGGCCCGGGTGATGCTGCACAGCCGCCTGGCGCCGGGGGCGGACGCCGCCTGGAAGGCGGTGCTAGCGGAGCTCATCCAGGGCATCGATGCGCTGGCGGGCAAGGGGCCGCCCGCCGAACGGCAGGCGGGCCTCCGGCACGTGCTGCGCGGGGTGGAGGTATACGAAGCCCGTTTCGAGCACCCCGCCTGGCGCTCCGACGACCCTGAAGGCCCTCGCCAACCGGAGCGGGATCGAGTATAAATCGCGGCTCCGTCCCGCGGAGCGCGCGTGACCGCCGCCATCCTCGCCGTCTTCGTCTTTGTGTACCTGGGCATGATCCTGGGCGGGCTGCCCTTCTTGCAGCTCGATCGCACCGGGATCGCCCTGCTCGGGGCGATCGCCCTGATGGCCCTGGAGGCGGTGAGCCTCGAGGAGGCGTGGGCGGCGGTGCACGTGCCTACCCTGATCCTGCTCTTCGCCTTCATGGTCATTTCCGCCCAGCTCCGGCTCGGCGGCTTCTACACCTTCGTCACCCGGCGCTTGACCGCGCTGCCCCTTTCGCCGCCGGCGCTGCTTGCCCTGCTGATCGTGACGGTGGCGGTGCTTTCTGCCGTGTTCAGCAACGACATTGTCTGCCTGGCGGTGGCGCCGGTGCTGATCGATGCCTGCCGCGAGCGGCGCCTGGATTCCGTCCCTTACCTGCTGGCGCTGGCCTGCAGCGCCAACATCGGCTCGGCCGCCACCCTGATCGGCAATCCCCAGAACATGTTGATCGGCGAGCGGCTGGAGCTGTCCTTCGCCGGCTACCTGCGGGATGCGGCCCTGCCGGTCGGCGCGGGGCTCGCCATCACCTGGGCCGTCATCGCCCTCGCCACCCGGGGGCGGTGGGGGCAGGCGGCGCCCCCGGCGCGCTCCGGCGAGCGGCGGGAAGAGGGGCACCCGACCTTCAACCCCTGGCAGGCGATCAAGGGGCTCTCGGTGGCGGCCTTCCTGTTCGCCGCGTTTCTCCTCACCCCGTGGCCGCGGGAGCTACTCGCCCTGGGCGGCGCAGGGCTGCTCCTCATGAGCCGCAGGCTCCACTCTCGCCACATGCTGGGGCTGGTGGATTGGCAATTGCTGGTGCTGTTCATCGGCCTCTTCGTGGTGAACCACGCCCTGGAAAAGACCGGCCTGCCGGCCGAGCTGGTGGCGGAGCTGGCCCGGGAGGGAATCGACCTGCGATCCCCCATGCCCCTTTTCTTCACCACCTTCGTGCTCAGCAATCTCGTTTCCAACGTGCCCGCGGTGATGCTGCTGCTGCCGCTAGCCTCCCATCCCATGGCCGGGACGCTCCTGGCCCTGGCCAGCACCCTGGCGGGCAACCTGCTGATCGTGGGCAGCATCGCCAACATCATCGTGGTGGAGGCCGCCGCCCGCCACGGCATCGTGATCGACTGGCGGCGCCACGCGAAGGTGGGGGTGCCCGTGACCCTGCTTTCCCTGGTCTGCGCGGGCGCCACCCTGGCGTGGTGGGGCGGGGGATAGGCCCTGGGGGCCTCCAGGCTGCCGGCACGGGCCGTTTTCCGGGTGTTCCAGGTCAACGGCTAGCCGGGGCCGGGCGTTAAAAATCACTTAAAAAAGTCCATCAGACAAATCCGCTGGAGGGGCTCACATGAAGACGGTTGTTAAGCGCAGCCTCGGGGCAGCGCTTGCCGGGCTGGGAATCGTGGGGATGTGGGGGAATGGCGTGTCTTTCGCCGATACGGCCGTGGTGCTCAATTCCCGGGACGGCACTGTGAGCCTGGTCGACATGGGCGCGCTGAAGGAATCTACCCGTCTGTACGTGGGCAAGGAACCTCACCACCTGATCCGGGCGCTGGCGGGGCCCGACATCCTGATCGCCAACGCGGCCGGCAACGACCTGGTGCTGCTGGACGCCCGGCGCCGGGAGATCCGCGCCCGCATCCCTGGGGTGAGTGATCCCTACCACCTGGCCTATAGCCCCGATCAACGCTGGTTGGTGATCAACTCCCTGCGCCTTGACCAGGTGGATCTGTACGAGGCATCTACCCTTAAGCTGGTCAAGCGCCTGGCCCTGGGCAAGATGCCGAGCCACCTGGCCTATACTCGGGATTCGTCCCTGGTGTTCGTCACGCTCCAGGGCGAGAACCGGCTCGCCGCCATCGATCTCGTTACCCAGACGGTCAAATGGAAACATCCGGTGGGGGAAGCGCCCGCCGGGGTATGGATGACGCCGGACGAGCGCTACCTACTGGTGGGCATGACCGGCGCGGACTATCTGGAGGTGATCGACTGGCGCAAACCCGCCACGGTGGCGCGCATCCCGACCGGGAAAGGGGCGCATAACTTTCTGGCGCTTCCCGGAGGAAAAAGGGTGCTTGTCTCCAACCGCATCTCCAATACCGTGTCGGTTGTAGACGTGGATCGGCTCGCCGTGGTGGAGCAGATTCCCGTCCCCGGGGGCCCGGACTGCATGGAGCTCACCCGGGACGGAAAGCAGTTGTGGGTTACCTCCCGCTGGGCAGCCAGGGTGTCGGTGATCGACATGGAAACCCGCAACCTCATCAAGCAGATCCCCGTGGGCCGTTCGCCCCACGGCATCTTGCTCGCTTACGCTGCTTCCAGCGAGTAGCCGCGGGTGAGGGTGAAGGTGCGGCTTTTGCTGTGCGTCCTGGGCCTCGCCTTGGCGGGCGCGGTGGAGGCCCGGTGCGTAAAGCCCCTCTATCTCACCTTTGACACCGGCAATATGCGCCACGCGGAGCTGATCGCTCAAACCCTTGACAAGCACGGCGTGCGCGTCACCTTCTTCCTGGCCAACGAAAAGACGTTTCGCGGCGATTACGCGCTGGATCCTTCCTGGGCGGACTACTGGCGGGCCCGGGAGGCCGAGGGCCATGCCTTTGGCAGCCATACCTGGCGCCACTGGTATTTCCGCCGGGACGTGGGCGAAGGGCAAGTCGCTTACGTAAGCGGAGACGGAGCGCATAAGGAAGCCCTCGACAGGGAGGGAGTGTGCAGGGAGATTTCCCGGGTGGACCAGGTCTTCAGGGCCATGACGGGCCGGGGGCTCGATCCCTTGTGGCGGGCGCCGGGGGGGCGCACCACTCCCAGGACGTTGGAATATGCGAAAGCCTGTGGTTTCCGGCACGTGGGCTGGAGTCCAGCGGGCTTCCTGGGGGACGAACTGCCTTCCGACCGCTATTCCAATCAGGCGTTGCTCGACAAGGCTCTCGCCGGGGTGCGGGCGGGCGATGTCCTCATGATGCACCTCGGCATATGGTCCCGACGCGAGCCCTTCGCCCCCATGCTCGATCCCCTGCTGGCAGGGTTGAAAGCGCGCGGGTTCTGCTTCGAGACGCTGGATTAGCCCCATGGAAGCGCTGCTCTCCGATCTCCAAGGCTTCCTTTTCCAGCAGTGGGTGCTGCCGCTGCTTTACGCCTCGGGTCTCGCCGAGTACGCAGAGAGCGCTTTCGACGCGCTGGAGAGTGTGCTCCTTGGCGCAGCCCAGGTCCTGGTTGCCTTCGCCCTGTTCGCTCCGCTGGAGCGGTGGCGGCCGGTGGAGCGGTGGACGGACCGGCGGGAAGCTCGGGTGGACGTGACCTACACCCTGCTCCAGCGGCTCGGGCTAGTGCCCCTGTTCCTGTTTCTGGTGCTGACGCCTTTATTTCAGGCATTGGAAGCGTGGCTGCGGCTACGGGGATTCACGCCCCTGGAACTGGAAGCCCTGATCCCACCTCTCGCGGCCCATCCGTTCCTGGACTTCTTCGTCTATCTCCTGGTCCTGGACTTCGCCGATTACTGGATGCACCGGCTGCAACATCGAGTAGGGGCTTGGTGGGCGCTGCACGCCCTGCACCACAGCCAGCGGCAGATGACCTTCTGGACCGACGACCGTAACCACCTACTGGACGACGCGCTGCGCTACAGCGGTTTCACCGCGGTGGCCCTCGCCGTCGGTGTGCCGCCCGACGCCTTCCCCTGGCTCCTGGTCGTCATCGCCCTGGTGCAGAGCCTGTCCCACGCCAACGTGCGACTTTCCTTCGGTCCGATCGGCGACCGGCTCCTGGTAAGCCCGCGCTACCACCGTATCCACCACGCCATAGGCCTTGGCCACGAAGGTCCCGCCCGCGGCTGCAATTTCGCTGCCCTGTTCCCGGTGTGGGATCTGCTCTTCGGTACGGCTTGCTTCGCGCCGGTCTACCCCGCCACCGGGGTGAGGGACCAGCTTGTGGGGCGGGATTACGGACACGGGTTCTGGCACCAGCAGTGGCTGGGACTCAAGCGCCTCGGCCGGGCGCTGCGGCCGCTTCGCCCGGGAAACTGAAGCGAGAAGGCGCCGGGACGATCGGCGCCCCGGTTCAGCTCAGGTATCATATCGTTTTGCGCGCTCTCGCTTCCTGCAGCGGTGATCGCGCCGACCCGGCATGAGAACCCTCAACATCATCGGTTGCGGCAAAGTGGGCCGGACCCTAGCCCGGTTGTGGAGCGAAGCCCACATCTTTCGCGTGCAAGAGGTGGCGAACCGCACCGAGGAGAGCGCCGAGGGGGCGGTCAACTTCATCGGCGCGGGGCGGGCCGCGGCTTCGGTGGAAACCATGAGCCCCGCCGATCTGTGGCTGGTGGCCACCACCGACGGCGCCATCGTGCCGGCCTGCCGCCGGCTCGCCCAGGCCAGGAAGCTCCGGCCCGGGGACATCGTGTTCCACCCCAGCGGATCGCTGCCCTCATCCGAGTGCGCGTTCCTGCGGGAGCAGGGCGCGGCGGTAGCGAGCGTCCATCCGGTCAAGACCGTGCCCGATCCAAAGGCGGCGGTGGCCACCTTTGCCGGCACCTATTGCGCCATGGAGGGGGACGCGGCGGCCCTTTCGGTGCTGCGCCCGGCCTTCGAAGCGATCGGCGGGCGGGTGTTCCACGTGGAGACGACCTACAAGGTCATCTATCACGCGGCGAGCGTGTTCGCTTGCAACTATCTCACCGCGCTGATGGAGGTGGCCCTCTCCTGCTACGAGAAAGCGGGCCTGCCCCGGGAGCAGGCCCTCAAGGTGGCCGAGCCCCTTACCCGGGAGACGGTGGAAAACCTCTTCCGGCTGGGGCCGGTGGAGGCCTTGACCGGACCCGTCGCCCGGGGCGACGTTGCCACCGTGGAACGGCAGTTGCAGGCGCTTGCCTCCTGGAGAGGGGAGATGGCCGAGCTATACCGCCGCCTGGGCGCCGTGGCCGTCACCCTGGCGGAGCGCAAGGGCGTGGCGGGGCCTGCGGCCCTGGCCCGGCTGCGGGAGGTGCTGGACACCCCCTGCGGCAACGGATCCGCCGGTATGGAAAGGAAATGAGTTGAAGGCATGACGATCCTGGGGCTTAATCACTTCACCGTCCTCACCGATGACCTGGAGGCCACCCGCCGGTTCTATGCCGAGGTGCTAGGCTTGACCGAAGGCGAACGGCCCCCTTTCGGCTTTCCCGGCGCTTGGTTCTATTGCGACGGCCGGCCGGTGCTCCACGTGATCGCCGGCCGCGGGCTGCCCGCGCAGCGCTCGGGGGTCATCGATCACATGGCCTTCACGGCGACGGACCTGAAGCAATGGAAGGCGAAGCTGGAACGCTACGGCATCCCTTTTGACCTGCGCCTGCAGCCGGGGACCGGCGTGTGGCAGATGTTTTTTCTCGACCCCAACGGCGCCAAGGTGGAGCTGGACTTCGGCGAGGAGTCCGGGCAAGCCCCGGCGGGAGTTCTTTGATGGCTGAAGGCGCGCGCGACATTCCCGTAAAGGTCGGTGGGCCGGGGCAGGCGCCCCAGGACGAGGGACTCGCCCGGGGGAGCATCGCCCGCCTCGCCATCCTGAGGGAGCTACTGCGCTTCATCGGGCCTTACAAGGGGCGCGCCGCCTGCGCCACGGTGGCCCTGGTGGTGGCGGCCAGCGCCTTCCTGGTGGTGGGGCAGGGGCTCAAGCAGGTCATCGACCGGGGCTTCGTCGGCGACGACCCCAGCGCCCTCAACTACGCCCTGGCGCTGCTCCTGGTCGTGGTGGTGGTCATGGCGGCCGCCACCTACGTGCGCTACTACCTCGTCTCCTGGATCGGCGAGCGGGTGATCGCCGACCTGCGGCGCAAGGTGTATTCCCATCTGCTCACCCTCTCCCCGGGCTTCTACGAGTCCACCCGCACGGGGGAGATGATCTCGCGCCTCACCGCCGACACGGCCATGCTGGAGACGGTGATCGGCACCAGCGTCTCCATGGCCCTGCGCAACACCCTGATGGGCCTCGGCGCCCTGGTGATGCTGGCCGCCACGAGCTGGAAGCTCACCGCCCTGGTGCTCCTGGGCGTGCCGGTCGTGGTGGGGCCCATCGTGCTCTTCGGCCGCAAGGTGCGCCAGCTTTCCCGGGCGAGCCAAGACCGGGTGGCGGACTTGGGCGCCCACATCGACGAGTCCCTGCACGAAATCCGTACCGTGCAGGCCTACGGCCACGAGGCCGAGGACCGGCGCCGCTTCGAGGAGCGGCTGGAGGCGGCCTTCGCCGCCGCCGTACGCCGCATCCGGGCCCGCGCGCTCCTCATCGCTGCTGTGATCGTGCTGGTGATGGGGGCCATCGGCGTGATCCTGTGGATCGGCGGCCACGACGTGCTGGCGGGACGGCTCACTGCGGGGGAGCTGTCGGCCTTCGTCTTCTATGCCGCCGTGGTGGCGGGCTCCGCCGGGGCCATCAGCGAGGTGGTCGGCGACCTGCAGCGGGGCGCCGGGGCCTTGGAGCGGCTGATGGAAATCCTCCGCACGGAACCGGAGATCCAGCGGCCGGCGCGGCCGGTGCCCCTGCCCGAGCCGCCGGTGGGGCGGGTGGAGATGGAGCGGGTCACCTTCTTCTATCCGTCGCGGCCGGAGCACCCGGCCCTGTACGACTTCACCCTGCGGGTGGAGCCGGGTAGCCGCCTGGCGCTGGTGGGCCCGTCCGGGGCGGGCAAAACCACGGTGTTCCTGCTGCTCCTGCGCTTCTATGATCCCGCCGCCGGCTCGATCCGCGTGGACGGGGTGGACCTGCGGGCGGCCGATCCGGCGGAGGTGCGCCGGCGGCTCGCCACGGTGCCCCAGGAGCCGGCGATTTTCGCCGCCAGCGTCCTGGAGAACGTGCGCTACGGCCGGCCGGAGGCCACCGACGCCGAGGTGCGGGCGGCGTGCGAGGCGGCCTTCGCCGCGGAGTTCATCGAGCGCCTGCCCCAGGGTTACGAGACCCATTTGGGGGAGCGGGGCGTGCGCCTTTCCGGCGGCCAGCGCCAGCGCATCGCCATCGCCCGGGCGATCCTCGCCGACCGGCCCATCCTGCTGCTGGACGAGGCCACCAGCGCCTTGGATTCGGAGAGCGAGCGCGTGGTGCAGAAGGCCCTCGAGCGCCTGATGCAAGGCCGCACCACCCTCATCATCGCCCACCGGCTCTCCACCGTGCGCAGCGTGGACCGCATCGCGGTGCTGGACCAGGGCCGGCTGGTGGGCATCGGCCGCCACGACGAGCTCCTGCGCTCGAGCCCCCTCTACGCGCGCCTGGCGGAGCTGCAGTTCGGCCTCGCATTCCCGCCCTCGGGCCGCTGACCGCGGCGCAAGGACGGATACGGCGCCGCCGTCCTCCATCGCGGGGTTTGAGCCCGGCGGATTCCATGCTCCGTACGCCCGCTCGCGTCGATGCCTCCCCCGGTCCCGGCAAGGGGGCGCGGGCGAGCGCGCCTCGCCGGCGAGCCCGGTCACAGGGGTCCCGTCATCCTGGCCCGTGGGTGAGCGCCGCCCATTCTTGGTCGGTGTAGAGGCGCGAGCGGGTGATGAAGCGCAGCCCGGTGGCGCTCTCCAGGGAAAACATGCCGCCGTTTCCCGGCACCACGTCGATGATCAGGTGGGTGTGTTCCCAGTACTGGAACTGGGCGCGGCTCATGTAGAACGGCGCTCCGCCGATCTCGCCGAGGAGGACGTCGGAGTCGCCGATCGGGAACTCGCCTTGAGGAAAGCACATGGGGGCGCTGCCGTCGCAGCATCCCCCCGACTGGTGGAACAGGATCGGGCCGTGGGCCCGCTGGAGCCGTTCGATGAGCGCAAGGGCGGCGCCGGTCGCGGAGACGCGGGAGGCCTGGGTCATCGCCGTCGCCTGGCGACCCGGCGCCGGATCCTCAGAAAAAGCCAAGGGGCTTGGGGTCGTAGCTCACTAGGATGCTCTTGGTCTGCTGGTAATGGTCCAGCATCATCTTGTGGGTCTCGCGCCCGATGCCCGACTGCTTGTAGCCGCCGAAGGCGGCGTGGGCGGGATAGAGGTGGTAGCAATTGGTCCATACCCTTCCCGCCTGGATGCCGCGGCCCATCCGGTAGGCTTTTGCGATATCCCGGGTCCAGACGCCGGCGCCCAGCCCGTAGAGGGTGTCGTTGGCGATGGCGAGGGCCTCGTCCTCGTCCTTGAAGGTGGTGACCGACAGCACCGGGCCGAAGATCTCCTCCTGGAAGATGCGCATCTTGTTGTGGCCCCGGAATACGGTGGGTTGGACGTAATAGCCCTGCTTCAAATCGCCTTCCAGGACACTGCGGCCGCCGCCCGCCAACAGCTCCGCTCCCTCCTGTTTCCCCAGGTCGATGTAGGACAGGATTTTCTCCATCTGCTCGCTAGACACCTGGGCGCCGATCATGGTGCCCTTGTCCAGGGGGTTGCCCTGCTTGATGGCGCCGACCCGCTTCAGGGCCCGCTCCATGAACGGGTCGTAGATGGATTCCTGGATCAGCGCCCGGGACGGGCAGGTGCACACCTCGCCCTGGTTGAGGGCGAACATGGCGAAGCCTTCCAGGCACTTGTTCAGAAAAGCGTCGTCGCGCTCCATCACGTCGGCGAAAAAGATGTTCGGGCTCTTGCCGCCCAGCTCCAGGGTGACGGGGATGAGGTTCTGGGAGGCGTACTGCATGATCAAGCGCCCGGTGGTGGTCTCCCCGGTGAAGGCGATCTTGGCGATGCGGGGACTTGAGGCCAAGGGCTTGCCCGCTTCCAGCCCGAAGCCGTTTACCACGTTCACGACACCCGGCGGCAGGAGGTCGCCCACCAGTTCTATCAGCACTAGGATCGAAGCGGGAGTCTGCTCCGCGGGCTTCAGCACCACGCAGTTGCCGGCCGCCAGGGCGGGGGCGAGCTTCCACGCCGCCATCAGGATGGGGAAGTTCCACGGAATGATTTGCCCCACCACGCCCAGGGGTTCGTGGAAATGGTAGGCGATGGTCTGGGAGTCGATTTCGCTTACGCCGCCTTCCTGGGCGCGGATGCAGCCGGCGAAGTAGCGGAAATGGTCGATGGCTAGGGGGATGTCTGCGGCCAGCGTTTCCCGGATGGGCTTCCCGTTGTCGATGGTCTCGGCCACCGCGAGCCGCTCCAGGTTCTGCTCCATGAGCTCAGCGACGCGATAGAGGAGGATGGCCCGCTCGGCCGGCGAAGTGCGGCCCCAGGCGTCCTTGGCCCCATGGGCGGCGTCCAGGGCGTCGTGGACGTCTGCCTCCCGGGAGCGCGGCACTTCGCAGAAAGGCTGCCCGGTGATGGGGGTGATGTCGGGAAAATATTCCCCGCCCCGCGGCTCCACCCACCGGCCGTTGATGTAGTTTCCGTAGCGGGTCTTGAAGGGATTGCTCACCCCGAGGGTTTGCAGGTCGAACAGATTCATCCTTGCCTCCAGTCGAGCGTCGTTGACCGCATCTTCCATCGAGCGATCGGTCGCCATTTCCAGCAAGGAGCGTTCCAGCCAGATAAGGTACGGTCGCGCTAGGGCGGGTGCCTCGAGGGGACCCTCGTCTTGCGCTCCAATTTGCAACAACTGTTTTGTCCTGTGGCAGAGGAGCCCTGGGCGGCGACTTCCCCGAAAAGGGATCTATCCCTGCGGCATGCCGCCAATGGGCGTGGGTGGCACGCGAATTGCCAACGCCCGGGCGGGAGAGGGCCTGGCAAAGGGGCCCCATCGTGCGGGAGTGACAGGAAAGGAGATCGAAGAATGGCGAAGGGCTGGAAAAGGATCGTCGTCGCAGGCGTCGGGGGCGCCATCTTGGCGGGCATGGCGGTCACCGTCCAGGCAAGGGGGGTGACCGACGAGGACATCCTGGACGACGCGAAAACGCCGGGGGACATCGTGTCGGCCGGCATGGGGCCGTGGGCCCAGCGCTACAGCCCGCTGGTCCAGATCAACACGGAGACGGTGAAAGACCTGGTGCCGGTCTGGGCCTTTTCCTTCGGCGGAGAGAAGCAGCGGGGCCAGGAGGCGACGCCCCTCATCCATGACGGAAAGATCTTCGTCACCGCGTCCTACTCCCGCCTCTTTGCCCTGGACGCGCGCACCGGCAAGAAGTTGTGGAAGTACGAGCATCGGCTTCCCGACGGCATCATGCCCTGTTGCGACGTGGTGAACCGGGGGGCCGCGCTCTACGACAACCTGGTCATCTTCGGCACCCTGGACGCCCAGCTCCTGGCCCTGGACCGGGACACGGGCAAGGTGGTGTGGAAAGAAAAGCTGGCGGACTATCAAGCGGGGTACTCCTACACGGCAGCGCCCTTGATCGTGAAGGGCATGGTGGTGACCGGCGTCTCGGGGGGCGAGTTTGGCGTAGTGGGGCGGGTGGACGCCCGCGACGCCAGGACCGGCCGGCTGATCTGGACCCGCCCCGTGTGCGAAGGCCACATGGGTTACCTCAACGGCAAGGAGAACGGGATCACCGGATCCCCGAATGCCACCTGGCCGGGGGATCTGTGGAAGACCTGCGGCGCCGCCACCTGGAACAACTTCACCTACGACCCGGAGACCAACCTGATCTACGCCGGCACCGGCAACCCGGCGCCCTGGAACAGTTGGGTGCGTCCCGGGGACAACCTCTATTCCGCCGCCACCGTGGCCATCGACGCCGATACGGGCAAGATCGTCTGGCACTACCAGAGCACGCCCCACGACGGGTGGGATTTCGACGGAGTGAATGAGTTCGTGCCCTTCGACCTGAAGATGCACGGAAAGCTCGTCAAGGCGGGGGGCAAGGCCGACCGCAACGGCTTCTTCTACGTGAACGACCGGGTGACGGGAAAGCTCATCAAGGCTTTTCCCTTCGTGAGCAAGATCACCTGGGCCAAGGGCATCGACGAAAAGAGCGGGCGGCCCCTTTACGTCCCCGACAACCGCCCCGGCAACCCGGCGCACAGCGCTGGCGGCAAGAAGGGCCAGGTAGTCTATAGCTGCCCTTCATTCCTGGGCGGCAAGAACCAGCAGCCCATGGCCTACAGCCCGGATACCGGCCTATTTTACGTGCCGGCCAACGAGTGGTGCATGGACATCTGGAACGAGCCCATCGCCTACAAGAAGGGCGCGGCCTTTCTCGGCGCCGGCTTCACCATTAAGCCCCTCTATGACGATTATATCGGCGCGCTACGAGCGGTGGACCCGGCAAGCGGAAAAATCTTGTGGGAGTACCGGAACAACGCACCCCTCTGGGGAGGAGTGCTGGCGACCGGCGGCGGCCTGGTATTCGCCGGGACGCCCGAGGGCTATCTGAAGGCCTTCGACGCCAAGACCGGGAAGGAGCTTTGGGCCTTCCAGACCGGCTCCGGAGTGGTGGCGCCGCCCGTCACCTGGGAGATGGACGGCGAGCAGTACGTCGCCGTGGCTTCCGGCTGGGGCGGCGCGGTGCCCCTGTGGGGCGGAGAAGTGGCCAAGCGGGTTGCCTACCTGGAGCAGGGCGGCATGCTGTGGGTCTTCAAGCTGAAGCGCTAGCCCGAGGAGTCACGAAGCGTGCACGGAACGGTGCGCCAAAGGCGCACCGTTCGCCGTGCTGCCGGGTGCGCCTCGCTTCGCCCCGCGCAGACCGCGGCGGGGCTTAGCAACGATCCCTGCCGCGCAGGGCTGCCATCTTACGGTAGATGGTGTTGCGGCTGATGCCCAGCCGCCGGGCGGCAGCGGAAACGTTGCCCCCGGTCTCGGCGAGCACCCGCTGGATGGCGCTTGCTTCCATCTCTTCCAGCTTTTCCACCGTGGGTCGCCCGGACGCGGGTCCTGCATCCTGGAAGGAAGTGCCGGTGGCCATCTCCTCCAGGAACTCTTCCGGCAGATGTTCCATGGCGATGAGGCGCGAAGCACCGGCCATGGCCACCGCGGCGCGCAGCACGCTGTGAAGCTCCCGCAGGTTGCCGGGCCAGGCGTGCCGGCGGAAAGCCGCCATCACCTCCTCGGAGACCTGGGCCGAAGCGCCGGCCGGGTGTTCCCGGGCGAGGAGAAAATGGACCAGTTTCTCGAAGTCGGCCCGCTCCCGTAGGGGAGGGAGCTGGAAGCGGATGCCCCGGATCCGGTAATAAAGGTCCTGGCGGAACTTGCCCTTTGCCACTTCCTCGTGCAGGTTGCGGTGGGTGGCGCAGATCAGGAAAAAATCCACCGGACAGGACTTGCCGCTGCCCAGCGGGGTCACGCTGCGCTCCTGCAGGACCCGCAGCAGGCGGGCCTGGAGCGGCAAGGGCATGTCCCCGATTTCGTCCAGGAACAGGGTCCCGCCGTCGGCCTGCTGGATTTTCCCTACGTAGCCTTTGCGCCGCGCCCCGGTGAAAGCGCCTTCTTCGTAGCCGAACAGCTCGGACTCGATCAACGTTTCGGGGATCGCCGCGCAATTGACCGCGACGAAGGGCTGGTGCCGGCGAGGGCCGCTGCCCCATAGCGCCCGGGCGAAGAGCTCCTTGCCCGCGCCGGATTCACCCTGGATGAGCACCGGGATGTCCCGGTCCACGATCAACTTCGCCCGCTCCACCAGGCGGTGCATCCTCGGATCCCCCAGATCCAGGGCGTCGAGGGTCAACGAACAGTCCCGTCCCCCGCGGGCGGCCGGCGTTTCCGCCTTGGGGAAAGCGCGGCCTTCCTGCACGAAAACAAGGGGCGGGGAAAGCCTGGGTCCGCCGGCCCTCAACCGCAGGAAGACTCGCAGCCCGTTCCTCAGGTAGACAGGGGTGGTGGGCGGTCTGCCGGAATACGCCCGTTGCAGCAGGCCTTCCAGGGAGGAATCGAAGAGGGACTCCCAGGTGTGGGCGTGCAAAGCGTCCCGCGACAGGCAGAGCTGATAAAGAGCGCTCCCGTTGGCCGCCAACAGTTGACCCGTATAGGAAAAGACCGCGATGCCCTCGCACAGGGTCCCCAGGAACTCGGGACGGGGATGGAAGTAGGCGATGATCTCCTTGTCGAACCGGGTATTGATCAGCCGGTTCTCGATGATCTGGGCCGACATCCTGACTAGGGCGAGGGTGTGGGCGTGATGGCTTCGATAATCGCCCGAGATGTCCAGGACCCCGGCGACGCGGCCGCTGGGATCGAAGATGGGTGCGGCCGAACAGGTGAGAAAGGCATTGCGCTCCAGGTAATGCTCCGGGCCGTGCACGGCCACCGGCGAGCGCTCCGCCACCGCCGTGCCGATGGCATTGGTGCCCTTGGATTCTTCCGCCCAGGAGGCTCCGGGCTCCAGGGCGACCCGCTGGGCCTTTTCCACGAAGTCAGGATCCCCCAGAGAGTGCAGGATGAAGCCTTGCGGATCGGCCAGAAGGACCATGCTTCCCGTGTTGCGTATCTCCTGGTACAGGGTTTCCATCACCGGCTCGGCGTGGGAAATCAGGACGAGGTGCTGTTCCCGCTTCTCCGCCAAAACCAGCCGCTCGAGCCGTTCTGCTTCCCGCGAGCGCTGCTCCGCGGGGAGCCCCGCCTGGCGGCAGCGCTGCCATGAACGGATGATGGGTTCCCGCAGGAGCCCGTCGGGCGCCTCGGCTTTATGGAAGAAAAGATCCCGCGCCGCCTGGATGGCGCGGCCCGGCTCATGGGCGGGCGCTTTCATGCTTCCTCCTCTCCAATCGCCGCCGGAACCACTCGCGCGGGAGCTTTTCGCCGATTGTGTACCAAAATGGGACAGTCGCACTGGCGGCAATTCTTACTGTAACAAAAAGCGGGCCATTCGGCTCCTGGCAAACACCACGGGCGTCTTCTTTCATGGCGCGGGTTGTCCCCTTGCCACCACGCTGGCATGAATGCTGCTCCATGGCCGGCTTCGGCAGGCTTCGCTTCGGTATGACGATTGGGAAGAGCACGATGGGAAAGGAACGAAAGACTGGACGGATGTATGCCCGGGTCCTGGCGGTACTGCTGGGGCTGGGCCCTGTGATGGCCCGTGCCCACGGAGACGTGACCCCGCAGCCGGTGGATGTCTCGGGACTGCAGCCCCTCGGTTCGGAGTGGCGCTCCACCAACCCGTACCGGGGCAACC
Source organism: Pelomicrobium sp. G1 (assembly GCF_051905455.1). Taxonomy (NCBI): domain Bacteria; kingdom Pseudomonadati; phylum Pseudomonadota; class Hydrogenophilia; genus Pelomicrobium; species Pelomicrobium sp. G1. Next base: position 24,021 of record NZ_JBQACR010000012.1, on the reverse strand, counting down.
CCCAGGCCATCGCCATCGGCGCTTCCGCGTACAACCAGAACTGCGCCCGCTGTCACGGGCTGGAGGCGGTCTCGGGCGGCATCGCCCCGGACCTGCGCCATCTGCCCAAGGGCGATGAAGGAGACGAGATCTATGTCATGCGGGTGCGCAAGGGCTCATCCCGGGACGGGCGGGTGTACATGCCGCCTTTCGAAGGAATTCTGAGCCAGGAGGCGCTTTGGGCGATCCGGGCGTGGCTGGAGTCGGTCCATGGGGAGGAATAGGACGGCCCTGGTTCTGTGGGCGTGGTTCGTCATGGGCGCGGGCGCCGCGCTGGCGGTGCAGGCCGAGACCCTCGCCGAGCTGCAGCAGCGGGGGAGCCTGCGCCTCGCGGTGTACAACGATTTCCCGCCTTTCTCCCAGGCGGGCCGCGGCATCGACGTGGACCTGGCGCAAGCGCTAGGGGAAAGACTGGGGCTCGGGGTCGAGCTCGTCTGGTTCAACGCCGACGAGGACATGAACGACGACCTGCGCAACATGGTGTGGAAGGGCCATTACCTGGGCGGACGGATCGCCGACGCGATGCTGCATGTGCCCGTGGACCCTTATCTCGCGCAGAAGAACCCTCAGGTCAAGATCCTCGCGCCTTATCACCGGGAGCAGATGGCCCTCGCCCGGGATACGCGCCGCATCCCCCGGGTCGAGGACGTGGCGGGCCTGGAGGCCTTCGCCCACGAAAAGATCGCGGTCGAGTTGGCAACCCTGCCGGACGACTTCCTGAGCACCGTATGGAACGGCCGCCTGCGGGAGAACGTGGTGCGCTACCGAACCGCGGCCGACGCGGTGCGGGCCCTCGCGGCGGGAGAGGTGGCGGCGGTGCTCGCGCCCCGCTCCGAGATCGAAGGGGTTCTGGACGGCACCCACACCCACATCGCGGTCACCCCGTTCGAAGCGCGGAGCGCGGGTCTTTCTCTCACCGGCTGGGTGTTGGGGCTCGCGGTCAAAGCGGAGGCCACCGAGCTTGCCTTGGCGCTGGAGGAGGCCATGGACGCGCTGCGCCGCGACGGCACGGTGGAGCGTATCTTCCGCAGCCACCGGGTGACCTACCGAGCCCCCTGAGGCGGGCGTCGGAACTCGCAGGGAGCGGGCAGGGTGTGTTGAGCGAAGCCTGCCTGGGGTGCCCTCGTCGCGGCAGGCGAGCGAAACGCGCCGTCAGCGGTACAAGGGGACCTGCCTCAGGCGGTGCGCTGAAGCGCACCCTACAACGATGCGGCCTCTCGAGGTTCAATCCCCCGCGCGGCGGACCCAGAACTGGTACATGTGGGCGAAGGTGGTGGGATGGCACTTCTCGAAGGCGGCCCAGTTCTCTAGGGACTGCAGCGCCGGGTCGCCGGGGAACTCGGCCCGGTAGCGGGCGGCGAGCCCGGGCGCGTCCAGCTCGAAGCCCAGGAACTCAAGCCCCAACGCATCGAGCATTGTCGCGATCTGGGGAAGGGTGAAGCGGTGCTCCTGGACGTGGAACAGAAGATCGCGGCAGCCCGAGAGGGTATAGAAGTCCAATGAGCGCGCCACCGCCTTGGCGGGATGGTCGTCGGGGAGGGCGAGAATCTCCTGGCGGCAGGCCCGAATGCCCGCGGCCTGCCTGCCGGCCAGGCAGGCATCGGGCGCGAATCCCCGCTCGGCGATGAGGCTGCGCGCCGCCACCACCGCCGCGCGCCCGGCCTCGCTATAGAGGGCGACCTTCATGAAGCCCTGGGGCGCCAGCCGGCCGAGCAGTGCCCGCCAGCCGTCCAGGGGCCTCTCCAGATGATGGAGCACGCCGGCCGCCTCGATCACGTCGAAGGACTCCTCCAGGTTTGCCAGGTCGAGGAGATCCGCCTGGGCGAAGGCGAGGTTGCCGAGGCGGAGCTTCCGCGCCTGGCGCATCCCGTGGGCGAGGCTCGCCCGGCTCAGGTCGATGGCGATGACTTTGGCATTGGGGTTCAGCATCGCGGTGATGGCCGCGTGCCGGCCGGTGCCGCAGCCGGCGACCAGGATGCGCGGCCGCTCGGGCAGCGCCAGGTCGGCCTCCGCAAGCCGTGGACATACCGCCCGCAGCCGCGCCGCCAGGGGATAGGCGCCGACGAAAGCGGGCAGGGCGGACCAGCGCGGGTAGGGGTTCTCCTCGTACTGCCGCTTAACCGCCAGGCTGACCGGGCCCGCCGGCGGGGAGAGGGTGGGCAGGACCTCCCACAGGCGCAACTCCTCCCGCGGCTCCTCCAGTTGCTGCGCCACCAGAGGCTGGACCAGGGGGTGCTTGGCTCGCGCCGCGAGGGCGTCAACGCCGGGAACGGTAAAGAGCGGGCGATAGCAGGCGATGAGGGCGAGCCGGGTGCCGGCCGTGAGGGCGTCCTCTTCGGGTGGCGCCGATGCCGTCGCCAGCAGGGCTTCCACTTGGTCGCGCTCCTCGTCCCTCTCCCCGTAGAGGTACTCGTTGAGAAAGCATTGGGCTGCCAGGGCCGCCAGGAGCCGCAGCGCCTGTTCGGACGCCAGCCGGCGCGCCGGATCGCTCCAGCAGGCGAGGGCTTGCGCCCGCAGCCCAGCGCAGAGGGCTTCCATCTCGGGATCGGGTATCGGCGTGCGGGCGAGGAGGTGCAGGAACAAGGGCCGGTCGAAGGCCTCCAGGTGGGGCTCGATCGCCTCTTGCCGCCGGGCCGCCGCCAGGGCACCGGCGAACGCGGCATCGCGGCGGAGCACGTGAAGCGCCGCCTGGGCGAGGGGAGCCGCGTCCACGTCGGGCCGGGCGAGGCAGGCCACCAGGTCCGGCTCGAGATCCTCGGGAAGGGCTGCGGGGTCGAGACCTTCGACGGCATCCGCCACGAGCTGCCAGTGGCCCGGGTTCCCGGGCGTGAGCCGTGCCGCCTGGCGGGCGGCGTGCAACGCCGGCAGGCCCACCCCGCCCTGGCGCAGTTGCCGCGCCAGGTTATGCCACGCCATGGCGAAGCCGGGCTGCAGGGTGACGGCCTGCTCGTAGCAGCGGATCGCCCCGGCCCCGTCGCCCAGATCCCCCAGCACATTGCCCAGATTGTTGTGGGCCATGGCATTGCCCGGGTCCAGAGCGATGGCCCGGGTCAAGGCGGCGCGGGCCGCCTCGAACCGGCCCAGGCTGTATAGCGCCTGGCCCAGGTTGGTGTGGGCGGCGCTGTCCTGGGGGGCGAGGTTGACCGCCCGGTCAAAATGGGCGAGGGCCTCGTCCGCCCGCCCCTGGCGCTGGAGCACGCCGCCCAGGAGGCCGTGGAGGTTCGGATCCTGGGGCCAGCGCTCGAGCCCGCGGCGCAGCACCTGCTCCGATTCGGCGAGGCGGCCGGCTTCGGCGAGCAGCAGGCCCAGGTTGGCCTGGAATGCTCGTTGCGTGGGAGCGAGGGCCGACGCTCGCGCCATGGCCTCCACCGCCGCTTCGCCGCGTCCCTGGTGATGGGCGCACAAGCCGAGCAGATTCCAGACGGCAGCATCCCCGGGACGCTCGGCGGCCATACGCCGCAGGAGGGGCTCCGCCTCGGCGGCACGGCCCGCCTGCAGCAGCGCCCGGGCGCGCTCGAGGGGCTGCGCGGGAGGTGTCGCGCCGGCGGCACCGCAGCAGTGCTTGTACTTCTTTCCGCTGCCGCAGGGGCAGGGGTCGTTGCGGCCGGGCGGCATGGATCGGGAGGCGGGCGGGTAGGAGGTTTCCGGGAGCGGGCGGTCATTATACGGGACCGATGCAGACCCCTGGACTGCGTCGCCCCGGCTCCGGAGCGCCCGCTAGGGACTCCCGTCGGCCAGATCGGCGACCACGTGGGCCAGACCGCTTACCACCCGCGCCATGGATTCGTAGTCCACCTTGTCCGGCGTGTCCTGGGGGGAGTGATAATAGGGATAGCGGAACAGGGCGGTGTCGGTCACCATGATGGCCCGGTAGCCCTCCTCCCAGAAGGACCAGTGGTCCGACCAGCCCGCCCCCATCACCCAGCTTGGCACGGCTCCGCCTTCGGAGGGAAAGGGCGTGCTTTCGCGGAACGCCCGGATCGCTCGGCGTAGCAACTCCCGGGAAGAAAGGTTGCCCACGAAAGCGATGAAGTTTCCCGTGCCGGGATAGAAGAGGCCGAGCCCAGCGGGGTAGGACTGGCTTCCGGGGCGATCGGTGTAGTAGCCGATCGTCTCCAGCGAGAGCATGGCTACGACGTTTTCGTTCCTCTGCCGAGCGCGCCGGGCATAGACCCGGCTCCCCATGACATCGGTATGAAAGAAGGGCGGCTCTTCGTTGACGAAGGCCACCAGGCGCAGGGTGCGCGCCAGGGGCCGCCCCTTGAGCAGCCGGGCGAGCTCGAGCAAGGCCGCCGTGCCGGTGGCGTTGTCGTTGGCGCCCGGCGTGCCGGCGAGGGAATCGTAGTGGGCGCCTACCAGGACGATCTCCCGGGGTCTGGAAATACCGGGCTTGGCCGCTTCGACGTTCCTGACCTGGATCCCTTCCACCCGGTACGGGTGCTCGGTCACCTGCCAGCCCTCCCGCTCGAAAGCGTCCCGGACGTAGCGGGCCGCCGCTTCCAGGCCGGCGGGGTTCCAGAGGCTCCGCTCCCCGATTTCCCCCGCCAGGGTCCCGACGTGCCGCTCAAGCCGGTCGCGGAGGAGCCTCTCTTCCGCCGAGAGGGGCGGATGAGGGCCCGTGTGGGATTTTCCCGGCATGCCGGTCATGAAATGCACGGCGAAAGCGGCCGCCAGGGCCGCGGCGGCGAGGCCCAGACCGAGTCGCCACCAGGCCGCGGGCCCGATCGGCAGAGCGCTCATTCATCAATCCGGTGAAGGGTCGATTAAAACGTATCTCAAAAGGGAGTAGGGTGCATAGAGCGCAGCGAAACGCACCACGCATCCGGAAGCGCCGCCAGGGCGCGCTAAAGCACGCCTTACCGTGCGCGCGATTTCGGGATAGGTTCCAGCCATTTACCGCTTAGCGCCTAATGGAAGGATGCTCGCCAAGTCTCGTTTGCCCCCTGTTTTCCCCGTCTTGTGACAAGGAGGCGCCATGCCGGAACAGATCTCCAAATACCCCGAGGTCACGATCCAGGTGCTCCAGAGCGCCGGCGCCCGCTGCGGGCCCGGCGTGGAAAAGAACATTCTCACCCGATGCCCGTCCGAGCGCTTCTGCGCCCTGCCGGGCGGGGAGATCTGCGTCTACGGGCTCGACCAGATCCCCCACATGACCCAGATCACCCGGGAGGAGCTGGCCCGGGTGGCGTGTCCACCCCGCTCCCTCTCCGGGGTCGGGCTCGAGAGCGCTTTGCTTCCCGAGGCGGGCGCCTTGGGGGCCGCGTTCGCCCTGGGGATGGTGGTCGGCGCCCTGTCCCGAAGGCGGCGGAAGCCTTGACGGCATTGCTTTGCGCCACCTCGGGGACGCCAGAGCGGACAATGCGCCCCGCAAGCATGAGTGCGTGGGTCACGGAAGGCCGTCGCGGCTCCCCCGCAGCTCGGCTACCAGGGCCTTTAACGCCGCGACTTCGGCTTCGAGCTGGGCGAGGCGCTCGGCGAGGGCGGAGAAATCCATCGCCGCGGGGCCGCGGTCGCTGGCCATGGGGGGCGTGGCGGGAATCCATTCCCTTGACGCCGGGGTCCCGCAGAGCAGGTGAGTCCAGCGGCTTTCCCGTGCGCCGGGCTGACGGGGCAGCTCGGCCACCAGGGCCCCCGCCGGTCGCTGGGCCAGCTCCTGCAGGAAACCCTCCACCGCCGAGATGTCGGCGAACCGGTGCAGGCGCTCGCAGTTGAGGCGCAGCTCTCCGGCGGTCTGGGGGCCGCGCAGCATCAGCACCGCCAGCAGGGCCGCCGATTGGGACGGGATCTGCCACGTCTTTTCCATGTTCTGGGCGTAGCGCATCACCCGCCCGCCGCTCGATTCGATGACCAGGGTTTGCGCCTTGAGACGATCGAGGGCTGTCTGCACCTCGGCTTCGTCCAGGGCCATAACCGGGTCGCGGCTGGTCTTCTGGTTGCAGCCGGCCACCAGGGCGTTGAGGCTCAAGGGGTAGGTGTCCGGCACGGTGCGCTGCTTCTCTACCAGCACCGCGAGAACCCGGGCTTCGATGGGGGAAAGCAGGGGAGTCGGGGCGTTCGGCATGGTCGCGGAGGGACCCTGGCGCAATTGGATGGATCAACGAGGGCGCAGACCCGGCGCGGCGATGGGTGGCGTGGTTTCGCCGAGCCTGGCGAGGGCGGCCTGGCGTTGCCTGTCCAGCTCGGCCAGGTCGGCGATGGTCACGTCCAGGTCCCGCAACAAGCCGTCCTGCAGGGCGTAGATCCAGCCGTAGACCATGAGCGGCTGCCCTCGCGCCCAGGCGTCCTGGACCACGGTGGTCTCGCACACGTGCCGCACCTCCTCGATGACGTTCAGCTCGCACAACCGGTCCGCCCGCGCCGAGTCGTCGAGCGCCGCCAGCAGCGCCCCGTGCTGCCGCTGCACGTCCTGCACGTGGCGCAGCCAGTTGTCGATCAGCCCAAGCTTCGCGTTGGTCAGCGCCGCCCGCACTCCGCCGCAGCCGTAATGGCCGCAGACGATCACGTGGCCCACCTTGAGCACGTCGACGGCGTACTGGAGCACCGAAAGGCAGTTGAGGTCGGTATGGACCACCACGTTGGCGACGTTGCCGTGGACGAAAAGCTTCCCGAGCGGGAGATCCACGGTCTCGTTGGCGGGAACCCGGCTGTCGGAGCAGCCGATCCACAGGTATTCCGGCGCCTGCTGGGCCACAAGCCGCTGGGAAAAGTCCGGCTGCGCCGCGTGACCCGGGCCGCCCAGCGGCGGTTGTTGGAGAAGAGATGGGCGAGGGAGCGCATTCTATGCCTCGACGAAATGAAAACGTTCAGCTTTCTCGTAGGTCCCGGGAACCCGGGCGAGCACTTGTGTCACGGGGAGGTCAGGAGGCATGGGTGAGCTTGAGGCCGAGAATGCCCCCGAAGATGAGGGCCGCGCACAAGATCCTCCCAACCGAGGCGGGCTCGTTGAACAGCACGATGCCGAGGGCGAAGGTCCCCACGGCGCCGATCCCCGTCCAGACGGCGTAGGCGGTGCCGACGGGGAGCGTCCGGACCGCAAGCCCCAGCAGAACCACGCTGGCGATCATGGCGAACCCGGTGGCCAAAGAGGGCCAGAAGCGGGTGAAGCCGTCCGTATATTTCAACCCGATGGCCCAGGCGATTTCAAACAAACCTGCAACGATCAGAATGGACCATGCCATGACGTTTTTTTCCGACTTGTCTTCCGTGGACCCCCACGGCGGCGCCTCGCCGGGAAGGGCCACCCACAGGCCGTGAGGTGCGAGGAATTCCGCGCCAGGTTCGCTGCCGTTTCGCCGGCCCGCGCCGAGTGGACGATCGTAGCACAAGACCGACTTGCGCTGCTGCCGGATCCGGCGCCATCGACGAAAAGACCGTACGCCTCTCTATGTCTCGATGAAATCCTTGCGCATCACCGTCGCTGTGTGCGGCCGGTACCCCAAAGCGGCGTAGAACGTCACTGCGTCTGCCCGGCTGTCGAGAAAGACCGCGTTGAGCCCCTGTTCCCGGGCGTACCCCTCGGCGTAGGCAAGCAGCCGCCGGCCGACGCCGCGCCGGCGGGCGCGGGCAGAGACCACCAGGTCGTCGATGTGCAGGTGCGGCCCGCGCGCCATGGTCTCCAGCGGCCGCATGCCCATGACCCCCACCAGCTCCCCTGACCGGAAGGCGCCGACCAGCGTGTAGCCGTGGGCCCGTTGCTGCCTGGCAAGGCGCTCGAGAAACGGCTCCCAGGTCATATGGGCGCTCAGCTCCCGCAGAACGGCGTAAGCGGCCGGCAGGTCTCGCTCCGCGAGCGACTGTACGTGGACAGCGCTTGCGTCCTCGTTCATAAATGGGCCTCGTTTATTTCCACGGCAAAAGGCATCTGTCCTCGCTTGAAGAGCCCGAGCTGTATGCGCCGGAGGAAATGTCGGCGCTTGTTAATCAAAGACGTGGATTCCGGGTGCCGGCCGGCATGCTGGACTGCGGTGGGTGTAGTGTGATGAGCCCAAGTGGAGGCGGCACCGCGAAGGCATTTGCAGACGGCATCCTGCTTTAGTAGAAGCATTGTAGACACATGACTATGAGGGCAGGTGATGAGCACTCAAAGAGTCGTGAAATGGAGGCACAGTCTCGCCGTCCGGCTTCCGGCGGCGTTCGCGAAGACCCTCAATGTGACCGATGGGACGAGCGTGAAAATTTCCATCGATGATGGCCGCATCGTTATCGAACCCGTCACAGAGGAAAGCCCGAGTCTGGCAAGCCTGGTTAAGCGCATTACGCCGAAGAACCGCCATCGGGAGCCGGAAATTGAAGGCCCTGTAGGGCGCGAAGCGTGATGACAAGTTGGCGTACGTGCCCGAAAGAGGCGATCTGGTCTGGGTGCAGTTCAATCCCCAGGCAGGGCATGAACAATCCGGACATCGTCCGGCGCTGGTCATATCTCCATCAATATACAACCGCAAGGCGGGCTCGGCATTGATGTGTCCCATTACAAGCCAAATCAAGGGCTATCCGTTCGAGGTCGTGCTGCCACAAGGGCTCAAGATTGGTGGAGCCGTGCTTTCTGACTACGTGAAGAGTCTCGATTGGCGCGCACGCCGGGCAAAATATATCGACCGACTGCCGCCCCAGGCGCTGGCCTAGGTCATCGGCCGGCTGATAGCGCTCATTCGGGTTGCGTGACGGCACGGCGTCGGCTATAGCCAACGCGATGAACGATGCCAGTCGACGCGATTCGGATAACCACGATCATGACCGAAGCCGCCCGAGCCCCTTAGCCGGGGGCGCGATTGGCGCGCTCCTTTACAACCACGTCTTCCCGCTGGACGAATTCCAGAAACGGCCGCCCGATGACCTCGGCCGGCAGGTAACCCATGACCCGAGTGATAACGGAATTGACGTACTTGATGACGCCGGAAAGATCGATGACCGCGACTAAATAAGGGGCGAGCTCCGTTAGCACGTGGGACCCATTGCCCCCGTGGTGAGCGAGGGAAGCCGGATCCGAGGGAAGCCGGATCGTTAGGCACGGCTGGGCAGTAACCGCAGGGTTACCCCGTAACATTTCCCGTTCGGCGGGTAGCCGTGATCGCCTGCAGCCGCCCGTTTTACGGGATGTCCGGAAATTTGTGTCGTCATCGTCTCTTTGCCCAGACTTCTCATCGTTCTCTGCCCTTGAATACCGGCACGGAGGTTGTTACAGCGGCTTCCGCCGTCTTTTCGAATCTGTCGCCCAAAAGTTAGACCAATTCACTCGCTTTCAAACAGAATGGCGGACCTCCCTGCTGCTCGCCGTAGACAAAGAAGCCGATAAGCTTGCCTCCTGGGCGGAGCAGCTCCCCCAAGCGATGCGCGTAGTCGGGCCACATCCTACGCGGCAGGTAAGCGAGAAAGGCGCGCTCGTAAACGAGATCGAAGGGCCTTCTACCGAAATCGTACGAGAAGAAATCTCCGAGCACCACGGCGTCTTGCAACGCACCCAACAGCCCTTTCGCTCTTTCCACGGCCGCCACGCTGAAATCGATCGCGACCACTTCGTAGCCTTTTTCAAAGAAGGTGCGGAGCTCGTAGGCTAAACCGCATCCCGGAATCAATACTCGACCGCTGCCGCTTTCTCTGACCAGGTGGCGCTCGAGATCCAGCGGCGTGGACCCGGCATCTCAGGGGGCGCGTTTGTCGCGAAAGCGAGCGTCCCAGAAAGCGGGAGTCGCGAGATCTTCTTTGGTGCTCAAGGGATCGCTCCGTGATGGCCCTGAAAAGCTGTGTAGCCGCTTGGGCCGTCAATTGGCGGACTGTGCGATCGGCCGGCTGATGGACCTCATTCGGGGTAAGCAACGGCTTGCGCCGGCTGCAGCGGCTTGTTAGGCATACAGCAGCCTCGGTTGCAGCTCGTGGCCCATCCTGACCCGATAGTGCCGATCCTGGCTTTGGCCATAAGTACCTCCTGTCGCCAGCCGATCACGAGCCTAACGCCTGCGGTGAAGCGCGCGGACGCTCTTCCCGCGCGTCGCTTTCGACCACGCGGTTAGAGCGCCCTTTCACTTGAGATCCTCCAGCTTCACGCCGCGCCCGGCGCGCAAACTGCTGCGTGCCGACTCAATTCGTTTCAGGAAACGCGAATCGTGCTCGAGCCGATAGTCGAACCAGTCGTCCTCGGACGCGAAACCGATCAGCACACCGGCCGGCTTGCCGTGGCGGGTGATGACGATTTCCCCCTTCTCCGCTTCGCGAAGAAAGCGCGACAGGTCGTCCTTCAGCTCGGACAGGGGGACCTCCTTTACTCGGGACTTCCGAATTGCGCCAGCCATGACTCAGCCTCCGATTTGGCCACGATCGCCAGTACCTCGACAGTCGAGCCTGAAACGTCGTAGAACACTCGAACCTCTTCGACCCGTAGCCGGTATTGCGGCCTGGATAGGCCGCGCAAGCGCTTAATACGGCTGCGGCTGGTCTTCGTCGGCTCGTGCCTCAGGTGCGTTTCGAGCGCCTCTTTCACCTTGGCACGGAGGTTTGCCTTCAGCCTTCGGAGGTCTTCGGCGGCCTCCGGGGCGAGGATGATCGAGAATCGCATTCTGGCCAGATTATAGCCAGAAGTTTATTGGCATGGAAGTGCGTGCGCTCTAACGCCACGCTTCGGGCGTCGCTTGCAAGCGATTGTTAGGCCGTCGACGGGGGTACGGTCCAGACACATAGGTAACAGATTAGAACTTACTTGGTCTCAATCTACAAGTGCAACACTAGAACCTATATCAAAATTGTTATCTGCGCGCGTATGAGTTTCTAGAATTGGGTTCATGCTGCGTTTGGGCGACGAACGATGGGAGCGAATTCGGGAGCATTTCCCTGAGAAGAACATCCCCGAAGGTCGCGCAGAGCGCAAGCCCGTGCCGGCGCGCGAGGTGCTCGAAGCGGTGCCTTTGGATTCTGAACACTGGCGCGCAGTGGCACATGCTTCCGCAGTGCTACCCGAACTACAAGACGGTGCATCGGCGCTTTCAGCGCTGGTGCGAATGCGAGATACTGCGCGAGATCCTGAAGGACTTGGCCAACACGCTTCGCGAGGAAGGCGAGATCGACGAGCGCGAGAGCTTTATCGATGCCGCCTTTGCCTCGGCCAAGGGCGGAGGCGAAGAGGTTGGCAAGACCAAGCGCGGCAAGGGCGTGAAGATCCTGGCGATCGTGGATCGCCATGGACTGCCGCTGTCGGTGAGCACGCATGCCGCGAACCATCACGAGGTCACGCTGGTGCAGTTGAGCTTCGACTTCTACATGATCGAAGCAAAGCCCGAGAATCTTATTGGTGATCGCGCCTGCGACAGCGACACCCTGGACCAAGAGCTGAAGAAGGAGGGCGTGGAAGTAAGCGTCCGGCCATCACTGTCTTGATTGAGCAACCCGGATCGACGAAGGTGTCCACCCGATTTGAGGGTGGACACCATGCAGGCTCAAACGAGCATTGAGAACGAAGCGCGCCTTGGTCGCGGCCCGTACCGGCGCCGCTCCCTCACCGAGAAGCGCAAGATCGTCGAGCTGTGCCTGAGGCCGGGCGCCTCGGTCGCTGGCGTGGCCCTGGCCCACGGGGTCAATGCCAACCTCGTGCGCAAGTGGATCGCCAAGTACCGGGCTGGCGAATGGGGCGAGTTGGGCGCGACGCTGCTGCCGGTGGCCGTGCGCCGCGAACCCCAGGCGCCGCGCCTGCCGGCCGAAGCCCATCCCAAGGGATACATCGAGATCGAGCTGGCGGGCGCGCGCCTGCGCGTGGTGGGGCGCGTCGAGACAGAGGCTCTGCGCGCCGTACTCGGCGCGCTGCGATGATCGGGTTGCACGCCGGCACGCGCGTGTGGCTGGCGGCCGGGGCCACCGACATGAGGAAGGGCTTCGACGGCCTCACCGCCCTCATCCAGGAGAAGCTCGCCGCCGATCCCTTCTCGGGGCACGTGTTCGTCTTCCGCGGCCGGCGCGGCGATCGCGTGAAACTGCTTTGGTGGGACGGCGACGGCCTGTGCCTCTTGGCCAAGCGCCTGGAGCGTGGCCGCTTCGTCTGGCCGCAGGCGACGGAAGGGACTGTGCATCTCACCCCGGCGCAGCTCGCCATGCTGCTCGAAGGCATCGACTGGCGCCGCCCGCAAAGGAGCTGGCCACCGCAGCAGGCCGCGTAGCGCGGCTCTACCAGGCATCATCCCGAGGGGCTGTTCACAGTCGACGGGTTCGCGTAGACTCCCGCCATGCCTGCGCACGCCGCCCTGCCCGACGATCCCGCCCTCTTCAAGGGCATCGTCGCCGCCCAGCAGGCCGAGATCGAACACCTCAAGCTCGTCATCGCCAAGCTGCGCCCATGCACTTCGGCCGCCGCTCTGAGCAGCTGGACGATACCCTCGCGCAGATGGAGCTGGCGCTGGAGGAACTGGAAACGGCCCAGGCCGAGCGCCCGGCTCCGGAGGGGGTGAGCAAGCCGGCCGAAACGGCCAAGCCCGTGCGCAAGCCCCTGCCGACGCATCTGCCCCGCGAGGAGCTCGTGCTGGAGCCGGCGCACGCCTGCTGCCCGGATTGCGGGGGCGCCCTGAAGCAGCTAGGCGAAGACGTCTGCGAGATCCTGGAGCGGATTCCCGCCCGCTTCAAGGTGATCCGCCAAGTACGCCCCAAGTTCGCCTGTGCCCGTTGTGACACCATCGTGTAGGCGCCGGCGGCGAGCTGGCCGATCACCCGGGGCCTGGCCGGTCCCGGCCTGCTCGCCCATGTGCTGGTGTCCAAGTTCGCCGATCATCCGCCGCTGTACCGCCAAAGCGAGATCTACGCCCGCGACGGCGTGGAGCTGGAGCGCTCCACGCTCGCCGACTGGGTCGGCCAGTGCTCGGCCCTGCTCTCGCCCCTCGTTGCGGCGCTGCGCCACTACGTGCTGGCCGGCGACAAGCTGCACGCCGACGACACCCCGGTGCCGGTGCTCGCGCCAGGCGAAGGCAAGACGAAGACCGGGCGGTTGTGGACCTATGTCCGGGATGATCGGCCGGCTGGCGCGCAGGCGCCGCCCGCGGCCTGGTTCGCCTACTCGCCCAACCGCCGCGGGGAGCATCCCCAGGCTCACCTAAAGTCCTTCGCCGGCATCCTGCAGGCCGACGCCTATGCGGGGTTCGACGCGCTCTACGAGGGTGGCCGGATCATCGAGGCCGCCTGCTGGGCGCACGCCTCGCCGATTGCCGCCGAGGCGCTCAAACGGATCGGCGCGCTCTACGCGATTGAAGAGGAGATTCGCGGCGCGCCCCCGCATGCGCGAGCCCAGGTGCGGCAGGCTCGCGCCTCGCCCCTCATCGAAGACTTCCACGCCTGGCTCATCGACACCTTGCGCAAGCTCTCGCAGAAACCGGCGCTCGCCGAGGCGATCCGCTATGCCACGACCCGCTGGCCGGCGCTTACCCGCTACGTGCACGACGGGCGCATCGAGATCGACAACAATGCCGCCGAACGCGCGCTGCGGGCGGTGGCCATCGGCCGGAAGAACTATCTCTTCGCCGGCTCGGATGCCGGCGGCGTGCGCGCCAAAACGCTCTATAGCCTGATCGGCTCGGCCAAGCTCAGCGGGCTTGATCCCGAAGCCTATTTGCGCTTCGTGCTCGAGCGCATCGCCGAGCACCCGGTCAGCCGCGTCGCCGAGCTGCTGCCCTGGGCGGTCGCTGAGCAGCTCACACCCACCTCAGACCTTCCCCTCGCTGCCTGAGCGTTCCGCCGCCGTCAAGGACGGTGTTCGGCGGACGCTTACGAAGAAGGAGGGCGTGGAACTCATTGCGCCGCATCGCTCCAACCGCAAGCTCAAGACCCAGGACGGGCGACGGCTTCGGCGCTACGAGCGGCGTTGGATCGTGGAGAGGTCCTTTGCCTGGCTGCAATGGAAGCGCCGCCTCTTGGTTCGCTGGGAATACTACGCCGCAAACTTTCTGGGTTTCGTGCAGTTAGCGTGTATCACCATGCTGCTAAGGCAATTTTGAGATAGGTTCTAGATATTTGATGCGATCAGCCATGTTTTCTCCTCCTTTACACACATTACACCGCGCTGCTTCCTGATTCCCCTCTCGTGCGCGTTAAAAGAGGGGGGACTCCTGCCGCATAACGACGCCAATGAGCGGCCGAAGCAAGCGGCGAAGTCTACTTGCGAAGGTCCGTCTCGATTGGCAAGTTAGGCATCGTTTTCATCTGACAAGTACGTTCGCAATGCCTCTATCGTCAGAGGCGGATCTTCACGATGAAGCATTGCATGGCAATTAGGACAGACAGGCCTCAAGTCATTAATGGGATCGACAGCATGGTTGGCGCCGACCGATGAGACAGGAGTAAGGTGATGGACGTGTATGAAGCCGCGACCGAGCTCGCCGAACGTTGCCTCGAACGAAAAGCCGCAGACGAAGCATGCGGTACCGTAGTGTTCAATGCATGCACGACGTGCGGCAGGATTGCGTTCGTATTCTGAGCTCATCACCCGACGCAATGCACCTTCCATCAGCTCTGCGCCGACTGCGATGTTATTTTGAGACACCACCGCAAAATTGGGGGATGGAAGTACCCTTCCCACGTGGGCGGCCAAAGCATCGACAACCTCTTGTCGATGACCTTCCCTTACCCCACGCCCGGCGCGCCGACGAGCTGCAAGGCTGACGGCTTTAAGGAGAGCCGGACGAAGAGCCTCAATCGACCGCTCAAAGACCTCGCTCGGCTCGTAAGGAATTTTGGCCTTCAATGAACCCGGAACGGTCGGATAGTAGCCTCTGCTGTCCTTACCCTCGATGAGGGAAACAGCGTCTGGCAACTGGAGCTTCCGTGCACGAACACCGTCAACGATCAGATGAATGAACTTGGGGCAGGCAGTGAGAATCTCTGTCCACCCGACGTTAATACGAATTCCGTCGGGGTACGGCGTGACTCCCCAGCGTTCGCTTCCGAACGAGGCTGCACGCTCTATCACCTCGGCAGCGAGCTGCGCTACGTAGGGCAAAGCAGCCGACGGGAGCTTTTGAAGCGACGGATGTGTCATCTGTGGTCGTCCGGTCGGGGATGCTTAACTATAAATAGCCATCCTATCTCACTCTTGTCCAAAACAGCCCATGACGACGGGCCATTCGAAGGTGTAGGGTATGGGTGCATCGCCAAACCCACCCGCACCCGACCGAAGGAGGCCCGTCGTGAATGCATCATGCAGCATGTTCAGCCAGATACTCAAGTTGATTCCGCGCATCGAGTTCGAGCGCATGGTCAAGGAGACCGGCTCTGAATACGCCGCGAAGGGCCTGTCGAGCTGGAGCCAGTTCGTCGCCATGATGTTCTGTCAGTTGGGCCGCGCCCACTCGCTGCGGGAGATTGAAGGGGGCCTCAAGAGCTGCGAAGGCAAGCTTGCCCACCTGGGCATCGAGGCGCCAGCGAGGTCGTCGCTTTCCTACGCCAACACGCACCGCCCCTGGCAGTTGTACGAACAAGTCTTCTACCGGCTCTTCGAGCGGCTCTCGGGCAGTATCCGCTTGCCCAGAAAGTTTCGCTTCAAGCACAAGCTCGTGAGCCTCGACTCGACGGTGATCGATCTGTGCCTGTCGGTGTTCGACTGGGCAAGATTCCGCCGCACCAAGGGCGCGGTGAAGCTGCACCTGGTGCTCGACCATGACGGCTACCTGCCCTGTTACGGGGTGATCACCGAGGGCAACGTCCATGACGTCAAGGTCGCCTGGCGCATTCCCTTCCCGGCCGGCACCGTCGTGGTCGAGACCCAAGGCTACAACGACTATCGGCTGTTTGCCCACTGGACGGACTCCGGCGTGTTCTTCGTCACGCGCATGAAGGACAACGCCCAGTTCGAGGTTGTCGAGGAGCATGCCATCCCGAAGAACCGTAACATCCTCAGGGATCAGACCATCCGCCTGACCGGTATGGGCGCCCAGGACAAGTGCCCGCACCTGCTGCGCCGGGTGGAGGTCGTGCGCGAGGATACCGGCGAGAGGCTGGTGTTCCTGACCAATCATCATGGCTTGGGCGCTTCCACGGTGGCCGCCATCTACAAAGAGCGCTGGCAGGTGGAACTGTTCTTCAAGGCACTCAAGCAGAACCTGAGACTCAAGACCTTCGTCGGCACGGAGGCCTTCGCAGTGAAGATCCAGATCTGGACCGCCTTGATCGCCATGCTGCTCCTGCGCTACCTGCAACTGATCTCGCGCTTCGGCTGGAGTCTGTCCAATCTGGTGGCGCTGCTGCGCATGAATCTGTTCACCCATCGTGATCTGCACGCCTGGCTGAATCAGCCCTTCGCCCCGCCACCCGACCCGATGACACAACCCCAGGCGGCGCTGGCCTTTACCTGATCCTGGACAGCACAAGGAGGCACCCTCTTGAATTCCCGTCATGACCCGTCCGAAACCCGCATCAAATCAAGGGGCCGCCCAGCCAGATCCGGCTGTTTTGGACAGCAGTGATCCTATCTGACGCTTTACAAAGCGTCAGATAAGTGTATATTAATACAGTAACCCGTATTTCTGCATTAAAGAATCAACAGCTTGCTTTGATTTATAGACTCCTAGAGCCAAAAATCAAACCCGTCATCGTCGAGGCTTGCATGGAACCCGCACAACCCAAGTTGCTGGATCGGCTGCACAACCGGATCCGCGTCAAGCACTATAGCATCCGGACCGAAGAGCAGTATGTCCATTGGGTGAAGCGGTTCATCCATTTCCACGGAAAGCGGCACCCCGAGACCATGGGAGCGCGGGAGGTTGAGGCTTTTTTGAACCATCTTACCGTGGAGGGACGTGTCTCCGCCTCGACCCAGAATCAGGCTAAAAGCGCGTTGCTGTTCCTGTACAAGGAGGTTCTCGGCAAGGAGCTGCCTTGGCTCGAGAACGTGGCGAGCGCAAAGCGTCCGGCGCGTGTGCCGGTGGTGCTGACCCGAAAAGAAGTGGATGCCGTTCTCTCGAGGCTCGAGGGCGTGGCAGCTTTGGCCGCGTGGCTTATGTACGGTACCGGAATGCGGGTCATGGAATGCCTGCGCTTGCGGGTGAAGGACGTTGATTTCGCGCGGTGGGAGATCGTGATTCGTTCGGGCAAAGGGTCCAAGGATCGGGTGACGGTACTTCCGACGACGCTAGTCGCTCCCCTTACGGAGCACTTGGCGCGGGTCCAGCGGCTTCACGAGGAAGACCTCAAGGCGGGCCACGGTGAGGTCTATCCGTCACCATGCGGACGAGCAGCGGCTGCAGCGCGCGATCAGAAAGGCTGCCCGAGACGCAGGAATCGCCAAGCCGGTAACCCCCCACACCTTGCGCCATTCGTTCGCGACGCACCTATTGGAGTCCGGGTACGATATCCGCACGGTGCAGGAGCTGCTCGGGCATAAGGACGTGTCCACGACAATGATTTATACGCACGTCCTGAGCCGGGGAGGGCGAGGGGTGGTCAGCCCGCTGGACAACAATAGCAGCGCGGGCGCTTGGCCCGGTTTGTTCGCTGTCCCGCGGGTCGAGGAACACGCGGCATCGCCTTATGGAGCGGAGTTCGATCGCCAGGTCAAGCATGAACAGATCGGGCTATGAAACCCATTGTCCCTAGGAAAGGCCGCGGTGCTCCCAGTAATCTCCAGGGCCGCTTCGAGCGGTGGGGACGGGAGGCGTTCGACGACGGCTGGTCAAGCGAGGAGGAAGAGCTTCCCCCGCTCAAGACCGAGGTGACGCTCGTCCAGGCGAAGAGCATCCTTACCCGCAACGCCTCGCCCGACATCCCCTTCGACCGCTCCATCAACCCGTACCAGGGCTGCGAGCATGGGTGTGTGTACTGCCTGGCCGGCGACACCAAAATCCTCATGGGAGACGGCAGTTTCAAGCCGCTGGCTGAGTTGGAGGCCGGCGACGAGATCTACGGCACGAAAAAGCGCGGACATGACCGGCGCTACGTTAGGACGCGGGTTCTCGCTCATTGGCGAACCGCCAAACCGGCCTATCGAATCCGTCTCGCCGATGGCGCCGAGCTGGTGGCTAGCGGCGATCACCGCTTCCTCACCGAACGCGGATGGAAGTTCGTGGCGAGAAACGCTGGCCCAAACCAGCGTCCCTACTTGACGCTCAATAACACGTTGATGGGTTTCGGAACGATACCTTCGTGCTTGCCTTTGCGCGATGCGGTCGCCTATCGGCGCGGGTATTTGTGCGGGCTGATCCGAGGCGACGGCCACCTCGGGGTCTTCCGCCATACGCGATCGGGACGTACCCGTGCGGCTCTGCACCGGTTTCGTCTTGCGATGGAGAACTCGGAAGCACTCGAACGGGCCGCGTCTTTCCTGTCAGAGTTCGGAATCGGCACCGACCGGTTCACGTTCCAGCCTAAGACGCCGGCCCGGCGGCGAATGGAGGCGATCCGAACGAGCTCCAGCGCGTCGGTCGCGGCGATCGGCCGGTTAATCCAATGGCCGTATGCGGTGGAGGGCGACTGGCTGCGCGGGTTCGTCGCCGGAATGTTCGACGCCGAAGGGTCGTTCTGCGACGGGGTGATCAGGATATCGAACACCGATCTCCAGATGATCGAGGTGTTGACGCACGCCCTGCGGGGATTCGGTTTCGATACAACCGTCGAGATACGACGGCCACATACAGAAAAGCCGGTGCGCCACGTCAGGATCCGAGGTGGATTGCACGAGTACCTTCTGTTCTTCAACGTATTCGATCCTGCGATTGAGCGAAAGCGCAACATCGAGGCTCAGGCCCTGAAATCTGAGGCCAGGCTCGAGATCGTCGAGATCGAGCCGCTCGGACGCCGTCAGGAGCTGTACGACATCACGACCGGCACAGGGGATTTCGTCGCCAACGGCGTGATCAGCCACAACTGCTATGCCCGCCCGTCCCATGCCTACCTGAGCCTGTCGCCCGGCCTCGATTTCGAAACCAAGCTCTTCGCCAAGGCGAACGCGGCGGCGCTGTTGCGCAGTAAGCTTTCAGCGCCCGGTTACCGGCCCGACGTCATTTCCATAGGCGCGAACACGGATCCCTATCAGCCCGTCGAGCGGGAGCTGAAGATCACCCGCTCGATCCTGGAGGTGCTCGCAGAGTGCGAGCACCCCTTCAGCATCATCACCAAGAACGCCTTGATCGAGCGGGACATCGATCTCCTCGCGCCCATGGCGGAAAAGAACCTGGTCCGGGCGTTCGTCTCAGTCACCAACCTGGACAACTCCCTCGCCCGGCGGCTGGAACCCCGCACCTCCGCCCCGATGCGGCGACTGGAGGCGGTCCGGCGCCTCGCTGCGGCCGGGATCCCTGTGGGCGTCATGGTGGCGCCGGTGATCCCGTTTCTCACCGACCGGTTCATGGAAGAGGTGCTGGAGCGGGCCCGGGAGGCGGGAGCTACCCTGGCGGGCTATGTGCTGCTACGGCTGCCCCACGAAGTGGCGCCCCTCTTCAAGGCGTGGCTCGAAGTCCATTACCCGATGAAGGCCGAGCATGTCATGAGCCTCATCCACCAGATGCGGGGCGGGCGAGACTACGACTCCGACTTCGGCACGCGCCATCGGGGCACTGGCATCTTCGCCGAGCTGATCGCCAGGCGTTTTCAGCTCGCGTGCGAGCGTCTGGGCTTTAACCGGGCCCAGCCGCCTCTCGATACCGGCTGCTTCCGGCCGCCCCGAGCAGGCTCTCAGCTCGACCTCTTTTGACGGGGGACAGGGATCAGGGGGGACTTCCCCCGATCATCCACCCCCTTGAAAATTTCAGCCGTCGACCCCAATGCAAGGCTGGACCCCGCAGCGGGTCCCCAGATGGCCGTCTGAATGCCCGCGCTGACACTCCCCCGGGAGAGGGCGGGGGCGTACGCCTTTCGGGTCAGCAAGGCGATGGCGCGCTCAACGGCATTAGTTTCGTCTACCAGGGAAGTAGCAGTTCAGCGAGCGCCTGGCGAGCAAAAAAAGGAGGTCAGTCTCATCCCGTCATAACGCCGCATCGAAGGCCGATTTCGCAGCACTTTTGTGACGTTGGATTCCCGCAGGAGTCCGTTTCATGAGGATTGCGCAGATCGCCCCTTTGATCGAAAGCGTTCCGCCCCGGCTCTACGGAGGCACCGAGCGCGTCGTGCACTATCTGACCGAGGAGTTGGTCCGCCAAGGCCATGACGTGACCTTGTTCGCGAGCGGCGACTCGGCAACCTCTGCAAGGCTCGTGGCCTGCGTGCCGGAGGCGCTGAGGCTTAATCCCCGGGTCAAGGAGCCGCTGCCGTACATGGTCTTGCAGCTCGAGCAGGTTCGGCAGCGGGCCCGGGAATTTGATGTCCTGCACTTCCACATCGACTTCGTCCATTTCCCGATCTTCCGGGACATGGCCCGCAGGACGGTCACCACGCTGCACGGGCGGCTGGACCTCCCCGACATCCATCCGGTGTACCGGGAGTTCTGCGACATGCCGCTGGTGTCCATCTCCCACCATCAGCGACTGCCCATGCCGCCCGTCCACTGGGCGGGGACGGTCTACCATGGGCTGCCCAGGGACGTGTGCCGCTTCAACCCGGTGCCGAAGGGCGACTATCTGGCGTTCCTCGGGCGCATCTCGCCCGAGAAGCGCCCCGATCGCGCCATCGAGATCGCGCGCCGGGCGGGCGTGCGGCTCATGATCGCCGCCAAGGTGGACAAGGTGGACGAGACGTACTTTCAAGAAAGAATAAAGCCCTTGCTCGCCGACCCGCAGGTGGAGTTCATCGGCGAGATCGATGAAGCGCAAAAGTCCGAGTTCCTGGGCAACGCGCTGGGGCTTCTCTTCCCCATCGACTGGCCGGAGCCCTTCGGGCTGGTGATGATCGAGGCCATGTCCTGCGGCACGCCGGTGATCGCCTGGCGCTGCGGCTCCGTGCCGGAAGTGGTGGAGCCGGGCGTGACCGGATTCATCGTGGAGTCGATCGAGGCCGCGGTGGATGCCGTGCGGCGGGTCCACATGCTGGACCGGGCGGTCGTGCGGCACCGCTTCGAGGAGCGCTTCTCTGCGGAGCGCATGGCGCGCGATTATCTCTCCGTCTATCGGGCCTTGGCGGCGGCCGAGCGCGCGACGAGGGCCGCTTGAGCAGGAGCTGACCGTGAGCGTAGCGCAAAGCCAACCGTTGGCCCAGGGTCCCACGCCGGAGTTCTATATTCCGGCCACCTCTTCGCTGGCTGAGCGGCGGCCACGGACGCTCAAGCACGGCGACACGTTCGCCATGTTCGACCACTACGGCGACCTGGTGGCGGCGGAGCACAGCCCCGAAGGGATCTTCCACCAGGACACGCGATATCTATCCAAGCTCGCTTTCACCATCCAGGGGCGCCGTCCGCTGCTGCTGTCCTCCACGGTACAGAACAACAACGCCGTGCTCAACGTGGATCTCACCAATCCGGACGTGTTCGAAGGCGGCGTGCTGGTACTGCCCAAGGACACCATACACGTCTCCAGAGCCAAGTTCCTGTGGGAGTCGGCGTGCTACGAGATGTTGGTGATCCGCAACTACGGTGACCGGCGGCTGCGGGTGCGCGTGGCCCTGGACTTCGACGCCGACTTCGCCGACCTGTTCGAGGTGCGCGGTTTCCGGCGCGGCCGGCGCGGACGCGTCACGGCGGCAGTGGTGGACTCCCGCACCGTGACGTTTTCCTACAGCGCTCTGGATGGACTGCCGCGCCGCACACGCCTTTGCCTTGACCCGGTGCCGGATCAGCTGAGGGCGGAGCGCGCCGAGTTCGTGTTCGACCTCGAGCCTAAGGAGCGCCGGCCCGTGTTTGTGACCGTCCAGTGCCTGGTGGGCGAGCGGCCGCCGCCTCGGCAGGAGGGCTTTTTCAGCGCCATGCGCCAGGCCCGCAAGGCACTCGTGGGTGCGGCCGCCCGCGCGGCAGCGGTGGAAACTTCCAACAGTGTGTACAACGAGGTGCTATGCCGCTCCATGGCCGACATCACCATGCTGGTGACGGACACGCCCCAGGGAGCGTACCCTTACGCCGGCATCCCCTGGTTCTCCACTGCGTTCGGCCGCGATGGCATCATCACCGCCATCGAGATGCTGTGGGTCGACCCCTGGATCGCCCGCGGTGTGCTGCGTTTCCTGGCGGCCCACCAGGCCACGGCCGAGAATCCGGATGCGGACGCCGAGCCGGGCAAGATCCTGCACGAGATGCGCCAGTGCGAGCTCGCGCGGCTGGGCGAGATCCCGTTCGGGCGCTACTATGGGTCCGTGGATGCGACGCCGCTCTTTGTCGTGCTGGCGGGGCTGTACTGGCAGCGCAGCGGCGACCGGGATACCCTGGAAGCGATCTGGCCCCAGGTCAAGGCAGCACTCGCCTGGATCGATCGCTACGGAGATCGGGACGGCGACGGCTTTATCGAGTACGGGCGCAGGCGGGACAGCGGCCTTGCCAACCAAGGGTGGAAGGATTCGGAGGATGCGGTCTTCCACGCCGACGGACGCCTCGCCCGAGCGCCCATCGCCCTCGCTGAGGTGCAGGGATATGTCTATGCTGCGCGCCGGCTCGCCGCCCGTATGGCCCGGGATATGGGGGAGCCGGTTCTCGCGGCGCGGCTCGACGAGCAGGCGCGGGTGCTGCGGGAGCGCTTCGAGGAGCGGTTCTGGTGCGAAGAGCTGGGGCTCTATGCGTTGGCCTTGGACGGCGACAAGCAGCCCTGCCGCGTGCGCACGTCTAACGCCGGCCAGGTCCTTTTCAGCGGCATCGCTCGCCCTGAGCGGGCGGCTCGGGTAGCGGAGGCCCTGTTCGGCAACGACTTCTTCAGCGGGTGGGGGATTCGCACCGTGAGCGCACGGCAGGCACGCTTCAATCCCGCTTCCTATCACAACGGTTCGGTGTGGCCCCATGACAATGCACTGATCGGTCTGGGACTTGCCCGCTACGGCCACACGGACAAGGTGCTTAAGCTTGCCTCGGCCCTGTTCGACGCCGCCACGCACATGGACCTGCGCCGTCTGCCCGAGCTGTTTTGCGGCTTCCGCCGCAAGCGGGACAAGGGGCCCACCCTGTACCCCGTGGCCTGCGCACCCCAGGCGTGGGCGGCCGCGGCGCCGTTTGCGTTATTGCAGGCGTGCTTAGGGCTCGAGTTCGATGCGGCGTTGAAGACGGTGCGGTTGCGCCATCCGCGCCTGCCGGATTTTCTGGACTGGGTACAGGTGCGCAACCTGCGCATCGGCGACACGCTGCTCCATATCCTGCTGCGGCGTCACGGCACGGACGTGGCCGTGAACGTGCTGGAGCGCGACGGCCCTGCTGAGGTAGAAGTCATTCTCTGAACGGAGGAAGTGATGCGACCGTGGCCTTCCAAAAAGGGGGCTTCGTGTAAGAGCGGGGGGTAAATTCGCATGCTATTTAAGGCGGACTTATTGCTGTAAAACCGCCGAAACCTGGCGTGTGGCCCCTTGATTGAATTGACGCAAAGCCTCAAGCAGAGGCAGCGACGTCGCCGCTTCATCGTCGCCCCTGGCGTATTCGACATGATTTCGCTGCGCATCGCCGCCTCATGGGATTCGATGTCCTCTACATGACCGATGCGCGCACCTTCATCGGTCTCGGCGAGGCGCTGCGTCGGGGCGAAGCCTACGCCCGGGCGGGTGCGGACATCCTATTCATCGAATCCCCGGAGAGCGAGGAGGAGATAGCCCGCATCGGCCGGACCTTCAACTACCCTTCGTAGCCAACATGGTGGAAAAAAGCAGTACACCGCTGCTGGGCGCGAAACGCCTGCAGGAGCTGGGTTTCTCTATCGCGATCTTTCCTGCCACGGGCTTTCTCGCCCCCGGCGCGGCCCTGGAGCGAGCCTACCAGGCCCTGCGGGACACGGGCTCGTCCGAGCCCGTGCCCGGGGATCTCTACGACTTCGACCGCTTCAGCCGCCTGATGGGCTTCGAACAGATTTTGGAATTCGAGCGTGCCCACGCCGACTGACGAGGATCCCGATGCCGCCGCGCCTCACACGTAGTCCTTGTACTTTTCCAGCAGCCGTTTGGGCTTGGAGAGGGCGTCGCGGCGGAAGGGGTCGCCGA